>NZ_JAQCUN010000008.1:0-25578 GCF_027685385.1 Megasphaera sp. AF13-6AC | reverse complement strand
GTCTTATCCTGTACGGCACCGATAGTCCCGGCACGAAATACATTATCTTTACCGAAAAGTTCTTCCGTATACTTATGAGCCTTCGGATGATATTCCCCCGAAAAGTTCAAATCGATATCGGGTACCTTATCGCCCTCAAAACCCAAGAAAATAGCAAAAGGAATATTATGTCCGTCCTTTTTCATAAGCGTGCCGCATTCAGGACAATTTTTGTCAGGCAAGTCAAACCCGCCGGCAACGGATCCGTCCGTAAAGAACTCACTGTGACAACACGAAGGGCATACATAATGAGGCGGCAAAGGGTTTACTTCCGTAATATCCGACATGGTTGCTACAAAGGACGAACCTACGGATCCTCGTGATCCCACAAGATAACCGTCATCATTCGAATGCTTAACCAACTTGTGAGCAATGTAATACAGAACGCCGAACCCGTTGCCGAAGATAGAGGTAAATTCTTCGTCCAGACGCTCTTCAACAACAGCCGGTAAGGGCGTACCGTATATCTTATGAGCCTTACGCAGACACATTTCCTTCAGAGCTTCCGACGAGCCTTCGATTCTCGGAAAATAAAGATTTTCTTTAGGTACGGGCGTTACCGCTTCAACCCAGTCATTAACCTTATTGGGGTTGGTAATAACAACTTCTTCCGCCCGGTCTTTGCCCAAGTAAGCAAATTCTTCCAACATTTCGTCCGTAGTACGTAAATAGAGATCAGGCTGAAATTGAGCATCTCTAAAGCCTTTTCCCGTCATAAGAATTTCTCGATAAATCTTATCTTCCTTATTCATAAAATGAGCATCACAAGTAGCGACAGTCATTTTCCCTAATTCATCGCCGATTTTTAAAATCGTTCGATTAATATCTCTAAGCCCCTCTTCATCATCAACAAAGCCTTCTCGAACGAGGAAGCCGTTATTGGATATGGGCTGAATTTCTAAATAATCATAATACTCGGCAATTTTTTTCAGTTCGTCATAAGGCAATCGTTTCTGAACCATAGAACGAACCAATTCCCCCGCTTCACAGGCCGACCCCAAAATAAGTCCTTCTCTGTATTCGTTCAAAATTTTACGAGGAATACGCGGCCGTCCGCGGTAAATATACTTCAAATGGGATATGCTGACAAGTTTATACAAATTGCGTATGCCCACCTGGTTTTTCGCTAAAATAATAATATGATATGATTTATCGATTTCTTCATCGAATAAATACCCTTCCATACCGTATATAACCTTAACACCGTTTGCCTTGGCTACGGATTGTAACATAGGAAAGGACTGCACAACACCGTGGTCCGTTACGGCAATGGCGGGATGATTCCACTTCTTAATGGTCTTAATCAGGTCCTTAACCGTAATCAATGCATCCATATCGCTCATTGTAGTATGTAAATGAAGTTCTACTCGCGGGTTTTCATGGGTATCGATACGTTCATTCGATTCTTCACGAGCTTTCATAATAGAGTCGACATTGAGTACATAGTTATTTTGATACGTATCGAAACGAACATTCCCGCCAACGAGAACGGATGTATTAACAGTAAGATTTTGCTTTAATAGGCCTATTTCTTCCTCCGTCATCCCCTTACGGCCGTACTTGCCGCCGTTTCCCGTATCAATAAACTTCATGGCCGAAATGCCGTTTGTTTTATCGGCAATTTGAAACTTCAATAAGATTCGCTTTGATTTAAGTTCCTTAAACTCGACCTGAACAACCTTACCGTGCAAGACAACTTTATTACGTTCCTCTCCGAGTACATCGTCAATGGGCGTTACTTCCTGAACCGATATAGCTCGGCCCAGCAATACATTTCCTTGTGTATCGTCGGTTTTACTTCTTGTTGCCCCCTTACTCGAAGATGAGCTCAATTCGGGCCTGGAAGCGACGGCACAGGCTTTCAGATATTCTTCATCATGTAAATCCTCGCCGTCGTCATATATGTCTTCATGAAAAATAGCATAATCTTCACCGGCACCCGGATCCGCCCCGTCATCATCCACCGGAGATTCAATGGTTTCAGGCATCCATAATTCTTCATCTCTATCGGTTTCGGATGTAGGTAAACATTCAATAACGATGTCTCCTTCCAAGGACAAGCCTTTACGACATAAATCAGAAAAAAAGGCTATATCCGCACCGTTCGGCAAATCAGCAGTAATATGCCAGGACTTCTTATCAAGACAAACTTTTAGGCGCTGTATATTCAAATAACGCTTATCCCCATAAGGCAGCTTTAATTCTTTTTGAGGTACAATATGATAGTATTTCATAACAATCCTTTAAATCAACGGCTATATAACACGAGTAATTCCGCTTTCATGTATAAAACAAGACACGAGCATTTATTGATTCTTTTTCATCGACGTGCTGCAGTACAGACAAATAAGTGCCTCCGCATCTTCCTGTGCAGCCGTTCCCCGACGCATACGCAATTGCAAGATAAAGAGATCACATATCAGTGTATCCAACTCTTTTATTGTCCAATATTTAAGATACTTTTGCAAGTAATACAAACTGCCGCGAACCGGCCGCCCGTTGTTGATTTTAGTCATTAATGACTCGATCGTCGCCTTGTCCTTATGGTCGGCAACAAGCTCCGCATAGGCACGTAACATGCGTAATCTCGACATCAAATATGCCGTACTTTTCATAAATCCTTCAGTCTTGGCAAAGAGACTCTTCATTAAAGGAATACAGCCTTCTCCGTTACGAAACAGAAAATATTCCCCGAAGGTGAAGAGATTTTTTTCTACCGTTCCGGCAAACAATCCTTCCAAGTCATCCGGACTGATATGCTTTCTAGCCGGGTCAATAGCTAACTTATCCAGTTCTGAAAAAACGTAAAAAAGAGAAATGGTACTCCACGTATGAAACATTTCCGTCATCAAGCCCCGCGCCTCTGCGGTCAGCGTAAGGCCGTATTTTTTTAAATATGTATCTACATGAAACATAACATTTTTCTCAGTCACGGCTTCACACGCACTTACATCGGCCAAAGAGAGTAAAGCTTTATAAAAAGCACTGCCCGTATCAACAGCCCCCTCGACTATAAAAAGAACATAGCGGCCTGTTCCCGTCTGTGCCAGTCGCTCCAACAACAAGTCCTCACTTTTGTCGGTTTTGCTTCTCGACCTGCCGCCTTTCTTTAAAGGTAGGACGGGAGGATTTTTCCATACCGTTAAGGTGGCTGCGGAAAACAAGGACTCTCCATCTATATTTTCCGCTACGGTAAAGACCGTATCATCCTTGTGAAAAGTCGTAATTTCAGGCTTTTCTCCACAATCACTTTCACAAGCTTTTATAAAACTTTTTCTTTCTTCTTCCATCATGTACGTTTCCGTACCGTATATAATCTTAATATGTTTCATATGTTTCTCCACTATATGTTTCGAAATGCCATCTTCCTTTATGTTCGTATGCCCTTATTTCACCGCATTCTTTTACATTAAGCTTTTTTCCGGTCTTTATAAATTCAATGCCGTCTCCGCATATACGAAACTCTTCGTTCGTAAAATCGGGACATCCTCCTGAAACAACATTTATTTTAAAGGATTTTTGTATGTCAGTCTTTATTTTCTCCGTCGCCTGCCCTGACAAAAATACTTCTCCTACCGAAAAAATTGCTTCATGATGTAGGGCCGGAGCTACTACAGACATAATGCAGGAAGCTCCGAACTTTTGCTTCTTATTATACCACATCTTGGACATTCCGTTATCTTCTTTAATATATACAGTATAATCAGGCAACGTATCAAGAACCATCAATTGACAATCTTGTCGATGAGAAAAATTCGTATAAACAGCTGCACTAAAAATAAAAACGGAACAAAAAGCCGCTACTTTTCTTTTATAGGTTCCATAAAAGGCAACTACTGCAAGAATATAGGCCCCTGTCAATAAAGGCCCCATACTTCCCGTCGAGATAAAACTATACGGTAACGCAGCTAAAAAAGCGTTGGCCTTAAGGGCAGCCCACAAAAAAGGCTTCAAAATATGTAAGATAATTCCGCCGAAAAAAGGCATAATATATACAGCCAGAGCCGCTACAAGTCCCGCTACAATAAGCCCGTCCAATACGGATCCCACCAAAAGGTTAGCCGGCAAGGTATATAAAGGCAGGCCCGCAAAAGTTCCGGTTAACAAGGGCACTGCAGGAATCTGTGCACCTATGCAGACGGCTGTACAACGACGTAAAAAAATGGGTAAAAAGGACAAGGCCGCCTCCGTCTTGAGCGTAAACAAAATAATACCTGCAGCGGCGCAAAAAGACAGCCGAAAAGACAGATCGTAAAAGACAAAGGGATTCTCCGCTAAAAAAAACAGGGCAACTAATGACAATATATGTAAAGGTGAGTGTTCGCAATTTCCTTCCGCCGCATAAGCAGCCGCCATACCCGTAAGAGCCGATCGTATAACAGGTACTGTAAATCCGGCCAGTGCACAGTACAAAAAAAGTACCACCGAAGCCCCCGACAGTTTCACACGACGACTTAACGACAAGCCTCCGGCTAAGGTCCAAATAACACTTAAAAGGATTGTTATATGCGAACCGGACACGGAAAGAATATGAATCATTCCCGTAAGAGAAAAATTGCGAATAATATCTTCATCTATTTCATCGTAATGACCGCCAAACAAAAGAGAGGTGAAAACGTATGCCAGGCGTGTTCCCATCACCTCCGTAAAAGAATCCGTTATCTTTAGACGTATACTGTGTAAGGACGCATCATACATTGACGGCAACTCGACAATCTCTAAGGGAGTTTCCTTACGATCCTTACATTTCATAAAAATATTCCCGTAGCGATAGGCATGATAAAAATCATAAGTCCCGTAATTTTTCTTAAATACGGGAGCCGTACAGAATACATGACCCTTAACCACACAGCCCTCTTCAAAGGGATTCTCTCCATGAATATATAAAAGTACACTCCCCTTACCGCCGTGACTTTTTAAATCGGCTCGATAAACAGTCACAACCTGGTTTTTCTCCTTATAAACATGCTTTTTTTCGCAGATTCGAAAAACAGCCTCCGTCTCGGTTCCGCTTAAATAGTGAGGCAAGGAGTTAAATCTTGTCTCACTGTGTACCGTCCATGCCCATGAAAAGAAAAAAGCGGCCCCGCACATGCATATACAAAACAGCCTCCTTCGTTTACGCGCGAAGAAGGCTATACAAATACAGATAAAACCCGTAACGACTGACAACAGAATCGACACCTGCACGTATTCATGTAAAAAAATCGCCGTACAAACACAAATAACGAGACTGCAAGACAAATACTTACTCATAGATCTACGACATCTTTCAACTTTTCATACTTGGCAGCGCCAATTCCCTTTACTTGCTTTAACTCCTCTACGGATGTAAAAGATCCGTGTTCATTACGATAAGCGATAATGGCGGCTGCCATTGCAGGACCGATACCGTTTAAGCTTGTCAACGTTTTTTCATCAGCCTCGTTTAGGTGAATTTTGTGATCATCTTTAACCGCAACCCCGATTCCGTCCGTTTTATAAGGAATATGAATATGTAATCCATCTTCTATAGGAGCCGCCGCATTTATGGCCTCGCTGTCTGCATAGGAATTAAAACCGCCTGCATCCTTAATAACCTCACCTACTAAAAGCGGACGCTTATAAGAATATACACCGGGGCTTTTGACGGCTCCGCTTATGTAAACATATAAAAGTCTGTCATTTTCTACCTGAATTTCCGGAACGGCTATCATTTCTTCCGGAAGCGTAGCCTCTACCAATGAATTTCCGTATACGGCCAATCCCAATGCCGTTAGTAACGGAAAAAGCAAGAAGATTCTTTTCATACTCATCCCTCCGAATAGGTTTTACACCATTTTCGGCTAAAGAATCTGAAAAGTCTGTCCTTTCTTCTTGTTTCTAATGTAATTATAATGCCGCCCTTATTATGAGAGGTTAATTATTACCATGTATTCTTGCCCTTCCACAAACCGGGACGCAACATGACAAGGATCGTAAAAATTTCCAGACGTCCTAAAAGCATGGAAAAACATATGACGGTTTTAGAGAACCAAGATAAATCCGCATATGTACAAGTCGCCCCCGTAACGCCGAAGGCCGGACCGATGCACCCCATAGTGGAAACACTGATTCCCAAGGCATCAAAACCGCCTACTCCGTCAAATGCTAAAAGAAGTGCAAAAAAGAGGATGAAGAAAATATACATAAAAAAATATTGGCCTACACGCAATACCGTACTATCGTGTAAGGTCGTTCCGTTCATCATAACCTCAACTACATGCTTAGGATAGAGTAAGTGAAGAACGGTAGACCTCACGGAACGAAAAAGAATGACTACACGGGAAATTTTCAATCCTGCTGCCGTAGATCCCGCACAGCCGCCGCAAATCATTAGACCCATGAGAAGGAATTTCGACAAAACCGGCCATCTGTCATAGTCGGCAGAGACAAAACCCGTCGTGGCTATAGAGGCTGTCTGAAATGCCGCATATCGTAGAGCTGTAAAAAAATCTGAATCAAGTTCCACCATTAAATCACCGATAATAATAATGGCGGCTACCACTAAAATAGATAAATAGGCTTTAAATTCCGTATCTTTAAGTAAGACGGCAGCTCCTTTATGATAGGCACGATAATAAAGGCCGAAGTTGCCTCCTGCCAGAACCATAAAAAAAGTCATCCACCCTTCAACATATACATCATCAAAATAAGCCGCACTCTCATTATATGTAGAGAAACCTCCGGCTGATACGGTTGATAAGGCATGGTTGACGGCTCCTGTAAAATCCATCCCGCAAGTTAAAAATATAACAAATGCACATACGGTAAATGCCATATAGATTTTAAAAAGAACCTTTGTCATATCCTGCAGACGAGGTAAAATGCGCTCTTTTGTCGGACCGGCTGCTTCAGCGTTATACATATATGATGAGGTTTTACCTGATTCCGGTAAGAGAGCAATAAAGATAACGACAATTCCCAAACCTCCTAACCAGTGCGTCATACTACGCCATAACAAGAGACTGGGAGGCATAATATACAGGTCTTCAATAACTGTCGCGCCCGTACCGGTAAAGCCCGAAATGCTTTCAAACAGACCATCCAGATATCCCAAATAACCGCCCGAAATATACGGAATCATACCGACCGCAGTAGCCAATAACCAGCCGCATCCTGTGATGGCAATACTTTCCTGAATGGTTAACTTTTCCTTCTTACTTTCACCGCTCGAAAAAAACAGAGCCGATATGCCGAAACATATAACCATGGAAAAAACAAACGCAGAAGTCGCCCCGTCTCGATGAATAAGGGAAGACACCAGGGGAATAGCGAGAACACACGTTTCAGCCAAGGCTATATGTCCGAGAAACTGCCCGACAATTCTGAAGTTCATACTTCCTCCGATGATTAGTGAGATTACCAGCCCTGACGCCTATGCCAAAAAGACGGCAAGAATAAGACGAGAACGCTGAATGATTCCAGCCGGCCCATGAGCATGGATATGGATACGACAACCTTGCTGAACGGCGGCAAAGCCGAATAGGTACATGTAGCCCCGAAAAGGCCGAAAGACGGTCCGCAACTGCCCATGGTCGAAATACCGACTCCTAAAGCCTCGAATACCGGAACCCCGTCCCAAACCAACAATACGGTCCACAACAGGTCCAGCATAACATAGACAAAGAAAAATCTTACGACACGAAACAATACTTCTTCCGAGTATTCACTGCCGTTAGAGCTGACAGCTATTACTTCGCGAGGATATATTTTCTGACGCAATAAGGCTCGAGCCGTTTTAAATAACAACATCAGTCGAGTAACTTTCAGTCCCCCGGCCGTCGAGCCTGCACAACCTCCTACAAACATGAGAAAGATCAGAATATACTTGGAAAAGGTCGGCCATGTATCAAAATCATAAGATACAAAACCCGTCGAAGATGATATGGATGCAGACTGGAAGAATGCTTCCCGCAACGCATAGCCGTAAGTCCAGCCTTGTGTCAAAATCAGATTGCCGGACATTAGCAGTGTAGTTATCAATATAACTAAACAGTAAGTGCGAAACTCCGTATCCTTAAGTATACAACCCATTCCTTTTCTCCATGCCGCCACATACATACCGAAGTTGGCACCGGATATAATCATGAAAAAAGCCAATATGCCCTCAATAAGAGGACTGTCAAAATGGGCTACACTATTGTTATACGGGGAAAACCCGCCGGTAGCAATAGTGGAAAAGGCATGGTCCGCGGCGATTAAAAAATCCAGGCCGCACGCATAAAGAACCAAGGTACAGATAATTGTAAAAACTACATAAACCGTAAAAAGAGCCTTTGCCATTTCTTTGACTTGCGGTAAAAACCGTGAATCCGTAGGTCCCGTGCTTTCGGCATTGAACATACGTACGGCACCTCTGCCGAAACGAGGAAATAATGCGATAAAAATAACGATAATTCCCAAACCGCCGAACCAGTGTGTCAAAGACCGCCATAAAATAAGGCTCTGAGGTAAGGCCTCTATGTCATCAATAACCGTAGCTCCCGTACCGGAAAGGCCTGAAATAGTTTCTACAATACCGTCCAAAACGGATAGGTAGCCGCCTGCCGCATAAGGAATCATACCCAGAAAGGTTATTAAAACCCACCCCAAAGTGGTAACGGCTATACCTTCTCGGACCGTCAGTGTATCCTTCACCCTGTGTCCCCCGATTACAAGAAGTACTCCCGTGCCTGCCGACCATGCTATGGCCCACAAAAATGCGGAAATATTTTCTTCGTTGTACAACACGGCTACAGCCAAAGGAATACATAATGCCATGGCACAAGCAACGGCCAATTTACCCAATAAGTAGGCCGTAATTCTAAGATTCATACAAAAAGCTCCTACCAACGATGCTTAAAAAAGTGTATCGTCGTCTGTACGACTAACAAAAAGGCAACGACTTCAACGCGCCCCCAAATCATAAGTATGCAATAATAGGCCTTGGCCCAAACGGGCAAAGAACCTACATCACCCAAGTCGAATAAGGCCGCCGTCGCCCCCGTCCCCGTCAACCCTGCCCCTGCCAACCCAAGTGCCTCTAAAGGAGATAGCCCGGCAGGTGCCAAAATTAAAATAGACAGAAAAAACAACCCGATAAAAAGGAAAAATACATTTAATACACGATTAATGACGGGCAAAGACACGAATACTCCGTTGGCTTTAACACTGATAACCATCTGGGGATGCAAGGTTCGAAGTAATTCTTGAGACGACATTTTAAATAAAATCAGAAAACGAATAATTTTCATTCCCCCCGTAACCGATCCGACACATCCGCCTACAAAGGTGAGAATAAAAAGGAGCAATTTATCAAAGTCGGGAAAGAGTGCTAAATTAGCACCTGTAAATCCCGTTGTCGTCAAAAAGGATAACACATAAAATACGGATAAACGCAGACTTTCATTCCATTCAAATCCGGCTCGATCATGAACATTCATACTGAGTAGCAAGGTAGCACCGAGAAGAACTGCCAAAAACACTCGGATTTCCGTATTACGCCATAACGGTCGTAAAGTTCTCTCCGATGTCACTCTGTATAACAATAAAAAATTGCATCCTGCTAAGAACATTGAGAAAACACAGGCCCAAACAACAGTGCGGTTTCCTAAGTGTTCAACTGTCGTACCGCCTGTAGAAACAGTCGTCAAAGCCTGTAATACGGCGGTGTGTAAAGGTAACCCCGCCATAATAAAGGCCGTGATCGACAACAATGTAATGACGACAAAGGTAACCGATACGGGTTTTAAGTACGAATTCATACGCCGAATACCGGGTGTAAAAGCAAAGGGATTATCATCGGACAGGCCGATACTGAAAACCTTACTAATCTGAGGCATAACGGTTACGAACAGATTAATAAAGATAAAAGCACCCATCCATTCTAAAAGAATATGCCAGTCCTTAAAAATCCCCGCTTCTTCATGACTTAAAAGAAAGAGACCGTTTGTCGTAACTGCCGAAACGCTGTCCAAGATGCCATCAACTACGGAAAGCCTATGACTTATTATAAAAGGCAAGGCTCCCAAGAGAGCTAAAATTACCCAAGAGCCGGTAAGTAATACGGCTCCTTCACTAAGTCTCATTTGCTGTCGACGTGCTTTCCCCGGCCCGTAACACAGGCAAGAGCCTATACCGGCAAGTGCCAGAGTGGGCAAAAAACACACGGTCACGCCGGTTTCCGAATATAGAGACAAGGCCGTAATAAGAAGCGCACCTACCGTAAAAAACGCCAAGATACGGCTTAAGCCGTAAAATATAAATGCACCTTTCATTTCCTATGCCTTTCCTGCAAAATATTTCATTACCTTATTGGCAAATTCCATGCGAATAAAGAGTATCGCTCTGTCACCGGCTTGTAGTGATGATTGTCCGGTCGGTACGAAGGCTTCATCATCACGAACAAAAGCACAAATCAGACATTCTTTCGGCAATTGCAAATCCATCAGTTTTTTATTCTCTACATACGACCCTTTCTGAACGATAACTTCCATTGCTTCCGCTTTAGCTCCTTCCAAAAGAGCGACGGAAACAACCCCGCCTCGCCGAGCAAAAGCTAAAATTTCACCGGCAGCTAATAAGCGTGAGGATAATACAATATCGACGCCGACCTTTTCCATTAACTCCACATATTCAATGCGGGCAACGCGCACAATGGTTCTGGAAGCACCTAAATGCTTAGCTAAGAGGGCCAACATCAAATTCAGCTTGTCATCAGCCGTAAGACAAATGACGACATCCGCTTCCCCCACTCCTTCCTGGGTGAGTAAATCAATATCAGTTCCGTCTCCGCGAACGACGATGCCTTCTTCAATTCGTTCCGCTACCATGCGACTACGTTCGGCATCCTTTTCGATGACCTTTACTTGAACGCCCTGTTTATCCAACATGCTAGCCAAGGTTCGTCCCGTACGACCGGCACCGATAATCATAACTCGTTCGGGAGCTTTGATACCCGTCCCGACAAAATGCTTACTGAACTTTTCTATTTCTCCGGACGCACCGACAAAAAAGGTGTTGTCATTCGGTAAAAGATAGTCATCGCCGTGAGGAATGATCATTCGATTATTTCTGAAAATAAGTCCCGCCAAAACATCTTGAGGTAATCGCAAATCTTTTAAGGGAATATCGGCCAACTGAGATCCGGGCTGAATCTTCGTTTCGAAAATCCGCACCTTACCTTGGGCAAAATCTTCTACGTTTAAGGCTGCCGGCGTCATCAAAATACGATTGATTTCGCGAGCCGTAATATATTCAGGGTTAATCATTAAATCAATATTAAAATTTTCTTTTAAATAGACTTTGGATTCAGACAGGAAATCCAAATCCCTAATACGTGCCGCCGTATAAGAGATTCCGTGTTTTTTTGCCAAAATACAGGAAATCATATTCGTTTCGTCACTACTCGTCGCCGCCACGAGAATATCAGCCCCGTAAATATCGGGATCATTCATGGTTACAGGACTGGCGCCGTTCGCCGGAACAGTCAACACATCCAAGGTATTTTTCACGACTTCCAGACGATCTTCATCATGGTCGACTACGACTACATCCATTTGTTCATTTGATAATAACTCGGCGATGCTGTATCCCAGCTTACCCGCTCCGACAACAACTATACGCACCCTGTTACCTCCTACGTATACGCATATACTTACTTTATTACTGACTTGTTAAAGCTATCATACTCTCATTACAAGCCTATGGCTATATATAAATCATCAAATTTTACATATCGTCCCGATATACAAGAGGTGCCGTCCGTCTGATAATCTCTCCGGCAAGGCATGAAGACGCGTGGTCATGAATGATTCCGCAAGCCTGCAAATGAGAATACACGGTAACGGGTCCTAAAAATACGAAACCTCTTTTTTTCAAGTCAGCGGCAACAGTCGTCGACAGCTCATTGGCTGTCGGTACTCCCCACTTTTCATGACTTTTATAGACATATACCTTTCCCTTCGTATAGCTCCATAAATAATCGCTGAATGATCCGAATTCCCGGCGTATTGTTTTTAAGGCTCGGGCGTTTTGAAAAACCGCTTCAATCTTGCGCCTTTGACGAATAATCCCTTCACAGGTCATAATCTTATCCGCTTCTTCCGGCCCGTAGTCAGCCAAGACCTCATAGTTAAAGTTCGCATACGCCGATTTCAAGGTTTCCCTCTTTTGCAAAATCGTATTCCAACTCAGACCGCTTTGCATAAGTTCCAATACAAGATACTCGAACTGTACGGTGTCGTCATAAACGGGAACGCCCCATTCACAATCATGATATGACTTCATTTTTTCATTAACATTTGCCCAATCACAAATTCCCACATCTTCACCCCCTTTCAAGACATATGTACATCATAAACCGTGCTTACAAAAACGTAAAGGGCATGTGTCCTATACGACACATGCCCTTATACACTTTTATAAAATTTGTACCCCTTTAACAGCCGTTTCACCGCGACTTAAACTGATTTGTCCCGTTCTGGCAATTTCTAATATCGTGTACTCATCCAACATTTGTAACAGCGCTTCTACGTGTTCTTCCGTTCCTGTTAAACGTAACATAAGGCTATTCTTTCCTACATCGACAATCTTGGCGTGAAAGAGCTCAGCTAAATTGCTCAAATCCATCCGTTCTTTAGCCGTTGTATAGAGAACTTTAATCATAGCTAATTCATAGCTTACAAAGGGATTATCATCAAGCGTAACCACCTTAATAACATCAATAAGCTTTGCCAATTGAAAGACGGCCTGATCCAATTCCCAACGATCCTCTACGGTTACAACTATATTAATTCGCGTTACGTCCGTATCTTCTGTATAGCCCGCGTTAATATATTCTATATTAATGGCGCGACGACTCAAAAGGCCCGCTACATGGGTCAATACGCCGGGCTTATTATCTACAAGCAGTGCCAGATGTTGTCTCATGGTTGTCATCACCTCCAATGATCATTTCATCCAATTTTTTCCCGCCCGGAACCATGGGGTATACATTTTCATCAGGCGGAATATCCACTTCTATAAAAGCCGGACCGTCGACAGCAAAGAAAACATCCAATACTTCTTCCAAATCGCCCGGATTATGTACGGCAAAAGCCTTAACACCCATAGCTGTAGCCACTGCCGGCATATTGGCATGATTTCCCAAGACGGATGCGGCGTAATGCTTTTCATAAAACATTCGTTGCCACTGATTGACCATACCCAAGACGCCGTTACGCAAAACAACAATCTTTACAGGAATATGATAATTAGCCAACGTTTCCAATTCTTGGCAATTCATGCGAATACTTCCGTCTCCGGAAAAGAGGACTACTTGATTTGCAGGGCAACCTAACTGTGCTCCCATAGCGGCAGGCAAGCCGTACCCCATAGTACCTAACCCTCCTGAAGTCAGAAAATGTCTGGACTGTGTAACATCATAAAACTGTGCCGCCCACATTTGGTGCTGTCCCACATCGGTAGCAATAATAGCCGAATCTCCTACACGTTTACGCACTTCCTGCATCAATTTACGCGGAGAGACATAATTCTTTATATCTCTGGAGTAACAAGGATAGGCCCGATCCGTTTCCTTTACTTCTTGTCGCCATACAGCATATTGTTCCGCCAATCGATCCCCTGTCGATTGAATTTTTTTGGCTAAAAGAGACAAAGACCAACGCAAATCGCCGTTAACACTCACATGAGAATGGACAATTTTATTGATTTCCACGCGATCAATATCAAAGTGTATGATTTTAGCTCTTGCTGCAAAGGTGTTGGCATTACCGGTTACACGGTCATCAAATCGAGTTCCTATAGCCAAAAGCAAATCACACCCTACAATAGCTCGGTTGGCTGCCACCGTACCGTGCATTCCCGCCATTCCTAAATTGTAGTCATACGTATCCGGTATAGCCCCTTTCCCCATTAAGGTCGTCACAACGGGAATTTGCAATTTTTCAACTACCTTTTGCAAAACTTGTGCCGTATCGGACGAAACAATACCTCCGCCTGTAAGTAAGACGGGACGTCGGGACTCACCCAAAGCTTTCACAGCTTCATCAAGATCCGATTCATTGCCTTCATAATGGCCCGTATACCCTCGTAATTGAACAGTTTCAGGATATTCATAATCGAATTCGGCATCAAACACATCCTTAGCTACATCGACGAGAACGGGACCGGGTCTACCGCTACGAGCGATAAAAAAGGCTTCTTTTAAAACACGCGGCAACTCGTGTACGTTCTTTACCAAATAGTTATGTTTCGTAATGGGCGTGGTAATCCCCGAGATATCCGCTTCCTGAAAAGAATCGCGACCAATCAAATGAGTTGCCACCTGACCGCTGATTACAACCAGTGGTACCGAATCCATATAAGCCGTAGCAATACCGGTTACCATGTTACATACACCGGGCCCTGACGTGGCAAAACAAACTCCGACCTTACCGGTAGCTCTCGCATAGCCGTCCGCCCCGTGCACGGCTCCCTGTTCATGTCCCGTCAGAATATTCGGGAATTTATCTTTATATACTTCGTTATATAATGTGAGCACCGTTCCGCCGGGATAGCCGAAGATAACTTCAACGCCTTCTTTTTTCAGCGACTCGATGACCGCTTTCGCACCGTTCATCAACATTTACCGAATCCCCTCCTTTATCCGGATTTATGATTCTTTTTTATCTGTTTGCAACCAGGGCATCATAGCTCTTAATTTAGCACCGACTTTTTCCAATTCGTGTTCGCCATGCAACCGACGCATAGCCAAAAATTGGGCTCTGCCGCCGCCGTTGTTTTCAAGTAACCAACTCTTTGCAAACGTACCGTCCTGAATATCGTTCAAAACCGACTTCATAGCTTTCTTGGATTCGTCAGTAACTACGCGTTTACCCGACATATAGTCACCGTATTCAGCCGTATCACTGATAGATTTACGCATTTTCGCCATACCGCCTTCATACATTAAATCGACGATTAACTTCATTTCGTGAAAACATTCAAAATAAGCGATTTCCGGTTGATAGCCTGCTTCTACAAGCGTTTCAAAACCGTTAGTAATCAACTGACAAATACCGCCGCACAAGACGGCCTGCTCCCCGAACAGATCCGTTTCCGTTTCTTCTCTAAACGTCGTTTCGATAACGCCCGCACGTGTACCGCCTATCCCCCAGGCATAAGCTAAGGCCAAATCGAAACAATGTCCCGTAGCGTCCTGGCCTACGGCAAATACATCGGGGACACCGCCGCCTTCAACATATGTACGACGTACCAGATGACCCGGTCCTTTCGGAGCTACAAGAAAAACATCAACACCTTCGGGAGCCATGATTTGATTGAAGTGCACATTAAATCCGTGTGCAAAAGCAAGGGCACTGCCGTTCTTCAAATTAGGTTCGATTTCACTCTTATATACAGCTGCCTGTTTTTCATCGGGAATAAGAACCATTGTTACATCCGCTTCCGCAACAGCTTCGGAAACGGTCTTAACCGTAAGTCCGGCCTTACGTGCCGCATCAGCGGATTTGCTGCCTTCATATAGGCCTACTACTACGTCTACACCCGATTCTTTCAAATTCAGTGCATGCGCATGGCCCTGACTTCCATAGCCTATGACGGCTACCTTTTTTTCTTTGAGTAAGTTGCAATCCACATCTTTGTCATAAAATACCTTTGCCATTTAAGTTTCCCCCTGTTAAATTAAAATAATAAGGATAAAAAAATAGTCCGTCCCCTAAAGGGACGGACTGTATCCGCGTTACCACCCTGATTCCCGACTGTTTACAAGACGGGCACTCTACAACGTACTAACATACGCGTTTCCTGTAACGTAGAAATAACGTCGATACTTAATAAATTCGGTATCGCTCTTCAAGGAGGATTTTCATTTCTTCGTTGTCATCGACTCGCACCGACCGTCGACTCTCTGTAGACACGGAGAAGAAACTACTCGTTCCCGTCATCAGATTTATGTATTTGCATGAGGTATGAACGTATTATACATAAAAGTAATTTTGCCTGTCAAGTAATTATTTTTTACCTGTCCGTATCGGTTTTATGCCACTTTTCGTCGTGCTATAATACTTGATATAGTTAGTTTTTATGCGAAAGGAGCGAATTATGACTCAACAAACGCAATCTCTCTTTAACCTTATCGAGCAAGGGGTCTCACCCTTTCACGTCGTCAATATCTGCAAGGAACGCTTAACAAAATCCGGCTTTATTGAACTGAATCCGACTGAAAAATGGAACCTTGAATGCCATAAAAAATATTTTATTTCTTATTATGATTCGACCTTAATTGCTTTTACTATAGGCTCAGATCCGTTGAACAGTTTACGTCTGGCAGCGGCACATACCGACTTTCCGTGCCTAAAAATCAAGCCGAATCCTGAGGTAAGAAGGTCACCCTACGGATTGTTAAACATAGAAGCTTACGGTGGCCTAATCAGACATGCATGGTTGGACCGCCCTTTATCCGTTGCCGGCAAAGTCATTACTAAAGGACCTTCGGCATTTGCACCCCAAAGTCACCTCATTAATTTTGAAAAACCCGTAGCTGTCATCCCCGAACCGGCGATTCATATGAACCGGACTGTCAACGAAAGTGCATCCTTCAACGTTCAAACGAATATGTTACCCTTTCTGACACTTTTCGATAAAAACACGACAGATGACTTTTTCCTCTCTGCTTTAGGTAATATCTGCCATATTGAAAAGGACGAAATATTAGCTTACGATCTTAACTTATATCCTCTCATACAACCTACTTATATGGGCCTAAATAATGAATTTATAGGCTCTTCCCGTTTAGATAATCTGACCTCCGTCGATGCTTGCGTAAAAGCCTTGGAAACGTCTCATCCTCAAGGTCTTTCTATGATTTGCCTCTTTGATAACGAAGAGGTGGGAAGTAGAACCAAGCAAGGGGCCGCATCATTTATCATTCCCGACTTACTGAGGAGAATTTATGTCGACTTGGGCTATAGCGAAGACACGTATACCCGTCAATGTGCTTCCGCCTTTCTTCTGTCCGTCGACGTAGCACATGCCTACCATCCCAATTACGAAGAAAAAAACGACATAACAAATTATCCCGTTTTAAACGGCGGCGTCGTCATTAAACGAGCTTCCGACCAGTCCTATGCGGGTGATGCGGAAGCTGTCGCCGTTATAACCGCCTTGGCTGAAGAAGCGAAAATTCCTGTCCAGACCTTTGTCAATCGTGCCGACCAACGTGGCGGCACAACCTTAGGCTCCCTTTTATCGGCCAATTTACCCGTCCGCACACTGGATATAGGAATTCCGTTACTTTCCATGCACTCTACCTTCGAAACGGCAGGATCTGCCGACCAGTCGCATTTAATCTCACTATTGCAAGCCTATTTTTCTTAATTATCATTCGTTTATGCAACAGTACTTATATACCTTACTGCCTCCAAAGGAGAATATATGAAACACATAACAGATATAAAAACAATTTGTAACTTAGGTTGCGGTACCATGGGATTCGGTACAGCCATAGCCTTTGCTAAAACCGGCTATAAAGTAAACATGTTCGGCCGTAGAAATACCAGTATTGACCGTGCGATGAAAAACATTCGCTTTACCTTGGATATTATGACAAAAAACAAATTGCTGATCCCTGCAGAAGCCGAAAGAGTCTTAAACCGGATTCACGGCGTAACTACGCTGAAAGATGCAGTAGAAAATGCGGATTTTGTCATTGAGTCCGTCGCTGAAGAATTATCTGTAAAACAACAGGTCTACCAAGAAATAGAAAAATATATAGACAAAGATGTCGTCTTTGCCACCGATTCATCAGGACTCAGCCCTACACAAATCGCCGCCGTTTTAAAACATCCCGAACGTTTCGTAGTAGCTCACTTTTGGAATCCGCCTCACTTAATTCCCTTGGTTGAAGTCGTCCCCGGCGAAAAGACATCACAAGAAGTCGTAGACATTACGTGGGCATTAATGGAAAAGATTGGCAAAAAACCTGTCTCACTCTTAAAAGAAGCGCCCGGCTTTGTCGGCAATCGTTTACAGTTTGCACTCTTGCGTGAAGCCCTTCATTGCGTTCAGGAGGGTATTGCTACAGCCGAAGCTGTCGATACGATTTGTAAATACAGCATCGGACGCCGTCTTTCCGTCACCGGACCTTTGGAAACGGCAGATTTAGGTGGTCTCGACATTTTCTATAATATATCCGCTTATTTGAATGCCGATTTAGCCGATGATAAAGAAGGTTCTGCAATTATAAAAAAATGTGTAGATGAAGGAAACCTAGGTGCAAAAACAGGTACAGGCCTTTATCAATGGCACGCCGACGAATTAAATGCCATAAAAGAACGCCGTGAAGAAATTCTTATCGAATGGCTGCAAAAAGATAAACACGGAGAAAAGTTCTAATCTTTAGAAAGTACAAAAAAGCGCTTATCCGAGGATAAGCGCTTTTCTCATGTCATTATTGATTGTCTTCAACTAAATTGTTCTTCCAGTTGCTCCGAATACGATTGTCCGACACAATGTCTTTTGCCAAGTCAGCCACAGCTGCATAGTTAGCTCTTACACCTGCATCCGTATTCTTATATTTTGCTGCATTTTCCGCTTTCACGCCGATACTCTTAGCTTCCGATGCGGCATCAATGTTAGCGCCCAAGAAAACGAATTCCCAACCGTCTTTTTCCTGTTTATCTGAAATCATACGTTTAATTGTATCTTTCGTATATTCCTTACTATCGTTTTCCTGACCGTCCGTAATAATAACGAAAAGAACCTTGTTATTCTTTTCGTTAATGCCATCATACTTTTCGACCTTCGTAATAGTCGTACCGATAGCATCCATCAGAGCTGTCATACCGCCGGGAGTATATTCCTTATCGGTCATTTCCCGGACATTTCCCAAGCGTTCACGATCATAAATAGTCTTCGCATTATCGCTGAAAACAACAGCCGTTACGTTAGCATCTACATCATCTTTTTTCTGTTTGGAAATCATGGAATTGAAGCCGCCGATAGTATCGTCTTCCAATCCGCTCATGGAACCGCTCTGATCGATGACCATGACCAATTCCAAATGATTGGGCCGTTCTTTTTTATCCGTCATCCCCTTATTATCGGAAGCCGAAGAAGTGTTGCCCGTAGCGGAGGTACTGCCGATATCCTTGGCCGAAGCACCGCCCTTAACCATATTAAGAAGTTGAGACACCCAATCAGAGCTGCTTCCCTTCAATGAATTCCCGGCAATACCGCTTGCTCCGTACTGTGAAAGAACCGTATCGGAAAGTGTTCCGGTCGCTCCTACGACGCCGAAAGACGCCATATACATGGTTGCAACCAAGGTTGCAAATGCAGTTTTTAATTTCATACTGAATCTCCTTTCATCGATAAACTCGATTACACGGATTATTATATCAGAAAACTGAATCTCTTTCTATAGTTTTCTAAAACTATTTTAAACAATTAAGTTTTCTTTTCATCACAATCTTTTATACAGGTTTATTTCTCCGATTTTTCGTCCTTCGAAATACCCTTTTTCTCGTCATCACTTTCGTTGCGGTTTACTTCTTCTTTAAATTCACGCATGCTTGTTCCCAAAGCCTTACCGATGCCTGCAAGACGACTACCTCCGAAAAGTACGATAACAATGATTAATATAACTACCAATTCCTGTACGCCTAAATGCATGTGTTGTCACAATCCTTCCGCTGATGTTAATAAAACTTTTGAAACTTCTTTATTATACCATGAAACGCGGTCACACAAAAAAGATTAATTATGCACCTTGTCTGTCTTTACCGCTT
Source organism: Megasphaera sp. AF13-6AC (assembly GCF_027685385.1). NCBI lineage: Bacteria > Bacillati > Bacillota > Negativicutes > Veillonellales > Veillonellaceae > Megasphaera > Megasphaera sp. AF13-6AC. Next base: position 5,749 of record NZ_JAQCUN010000008.1, on the reverse strand, counting down.
TCATTATGGTAGTATTATAACAAGATATGTCGAAGGAGGCAGACTATGTTAAAAATCGGCTTGGCACAACTATTGGTAGAGCCCGGAAATGCAAGGGGAAATGTAACTCGCATGAAAGAATATATTCGAGAAGCAATCACCAAAAATTGCGATCTTATCATCTTTCCCGAATTGTGTATACCGGGATATTTCATCGGCGATAACTGGGATCAGACCGACTATATGAATGAATGTATCAGTCTGGGCGAAGAAATCCGAACCTTATCGGAGAATATTACCGTCATATTCGGTAATGTCGCGTTGGAAAAGGAAAAAATCAATCCTGATGGCCGCATACGAAAATATAATGCCATGTTTATTGCTCAAAACGGTAAATTCATTGCCCCCGGGCGTTCTCCTTATCCCTTTTATATAAAAACCCTCCTGCCCGACTACAGAGAGTTCGATGATCTTCGCTATTTTACCTCTCTCACCGAGGTGGCTACGGAACGCCACGCTTTTCCGGAAGACTTTCTGTCACCGCTTCATCTGACTTTTAAAAACGGCGATGAGTTACTTATAGGTCCCTTAATCTGTGAAGACAGTTGGGATGAAAACTATGCCGTAAAGCCCATGTCTTATCTGAACGATTCATATGATATAGATTTGTATGTAAATATCTCCAATTCTCCCTTTACCTTAGGGAAACCGGAACGGCGCCATCGCCTCTTCGGTCATTCGTTAAACCGCTTCAAAAAGCCGGCTGTTTATGTAAACTGTACAGGTGTCCAAAATAACGGGAAAAATATTTATACCTTCGACGGATCGGCTACAGCCTATAATAACGACGGTTCTCTTTTTTATGAAGGTATTCCCTATACAAATGAATTGGTCGTCTTGACTTTCGATCCCAATACCCGTTCCTTTACAGGCACGAAATCCGTATCTTCGCAGCGTTCTGAAACCGCTTCTATCTATGAAGCCCTGCATTACGGGATTCAGAAGTTTACGGAACAGGCCGGTATCCGCAGGGTCATCATCGGCGTGTCCGGCGGTATCGATTCAGCGGTAAACGCAGCTCTTTACGCAACGGTATTTAAACCTGAAGATATGCTGCTCGTCAATATGCCGAGTACGTATAATTCGCAAATGACCAAAAGTCTTGCTGAAGAATCGGCTAAAAATATCGGCTGTACTTATGCGGTCATTCCTGTCCAAGACAGCCTGGAACTTACGAGAAATCAATTTTTACAAATGAATCTTACTCGTAACGGCGAGGTATTGTCGCCTCTTACACTTACACCTTTTATGGAAGAAAACGTCCAGGCTCGTGATCGATCTTCGCGTATTTTAGCGGCCACTGCCGCTGCCTTTGGCGGAGCATTTACTTGTAACGCCAATAAGGCTGAAATGACTGTCGGTTATGCCACCTTATACGGAGACGGGGCCGGCTTTTTAGCCGCTACAGCCGATTTATGGAAACACCAGGTATACGACTTGGCACACTATCTTAATACTGAAGTCTTTGGCCGTGAAGTAGTACCCCAAGGCAGTATCGACATTATTCCCAGTGCTGAATTATCGGCCGCTCAGGATATTACAAAAGGCCAGGGTGATCCGCTTATCTATCCCTATCATGACTATCTCTTCTCCTCCTTTGTCGAACGTTGGCAAAGAGCCACACCCGAAACGATTTTGCGTTGGTATGACGAAGGGACTCTGGAAGAAAACCTGCATACGCCCTTATGTATTACCAACATCTTTCCGGGTCCGTCCGAATTCATTGCCGATTTGGAACGTTGGTGGAACCTTTTTTCCGGCTTTGCTGTCGCTAAGAGAATTCAGTCACCGCCCATGGTGGCAATTAGCCGAAGAGCTTTCGGCAATGACCTTAGGGAATCACAAATACGACCGTACTACACGCAAGAGTATGAACGCTTAAAAAAGAAGCTACTTCAATAACTAAAAGATGAAGATCGGCCCTTTATAATAAAGGACCGGTCTTCTCTTCAAGCAAAAAACAGGTACTTCCTTTGGGAAGTACCTGTTTTTTAGGCCTTTTATTCGTGTAAACGAGTAATCTGACCTTCTTCACGTATCTTTTTATCGCCACCTATACTTTCAATAATAATGAAGAGCATAGGTATGATAAACACACCTAAAATGGTCGCAACGGATGTCCCGAAAACGACCGTAATCCCCATGGTAACACGAGATGCCGCTCCGGCCCCGCTGGCAATAGCCAAAGGTATACAACCCATGACAAAGGCTAGAGATGTCATAACGATAGGACGAAGTCGAATCTTCGCTGCTTCAATAGCTGCTGAAACTACATCCATCCCTCTTTCATCAACACGCACCTTTGCGTATTCAATAATGAGGATAGCATTCTTAGCCGCCAAACCGATAACTGCCAAAATACCGATTTGGAAATAAATATTGTTTGTCTGATTCAGTAAGTATACAAATAAAGAAGCTCCGAACAATCCCGTAGGCACACTGAAAAGCACGGCAAACGGAACTTTCCAACTTTCATATAAGGCCGCCAAAACCAGGAATACAAAGAGTAATGCCAACGCGAAGATATACAGGGTCTTGCTGCCTGCAGCTACTTCTTCACGGCTCATACCCGCCCATTCATACGTATAGCCTTCAGGAAGCGTCGTACCCGCCGTTTCCATCAGGGCTTTTAAGGCATCACCCGAGCTTGCGCCCTGTGCCGGCGAACCGGTAATCGTAATAGCCGGATAATCATTAAATCTGGTAATCATCGGTGCCGTACCCGTCATTTTGGGACGAACGAAGTTATCTACAGAAATCAACTGACCGTCCGAGTTTCGTACGTAAATATGTCGATTGTCTTGAATCTTTTCTCTAAATTCGGGTGCTGCTTGAAGTACGACCTTAAAGTTACGTCCAAAAGTCGTAAAATCATTAACCTGATACGACCCGTAATACGCCTGTAAGACGGCATACAGATCCGTTAAAGCCACTTTTTGTCGAGCTACCTGTTCTCTGTCAATATCCAACTGATACGTAGGCGTATCATTGGAGAATGAAGTGCGAATCGAACCGATCTCCGGGTGTTTGCTTGCCGCAGCGATAAACTTTTTCGCTACATCCGCCAATTCGGCCGTAGTGTGACCGCCACGGTCTTCAATTTCAATGGTAAAGCCCGAACTTGTGCCCATGCCGTCAATAGGCGGCGGATTAATGGCTATAACAGTAGCTTGGGGAATGGCATTACCGAATCCCATAGCCTTGCCAACTAATGTATCGATAGATAAATCCTTGGTCTTTCGTTCGCTCCAATCATCCATAGTGACAAATACGACGGCCGCATTCGACTTTTGGCCGCCTGCCAACATGCCGAAGCCTACAATTTCCATGGCGTCCTTAACACCCTGCTGCTGCTGCAACCACGTGCCTACCTTACGAGCTACCTTCTCCGTTTCCGTCTGAGATGTACCTTCGGGAAGTGTAATATCGACCATGGCAAACCCGTTATCCTCCGACGGAACAAAGCCGGTGGGTATACGCGTAAACAAAAGACCGGTTACGGCACTGATAATGACAAGAAAAGCCACTACCCACTTTAAATGAAGTTGCAAGTGAGCCAGCCTCTTGCCGTACCAGTTAATAAATTTATCAAAATATTCATTGAATTTCTCAAAGAATACCTCAATCCCCTTTGCCGATTCTGTAGGTTTGTGAACCTTAAGCATTGTGGCACAAAGTGCCGGCGTTAAAGTCAGTGCGACGAAGGCTGATATGGCGACGGAGATAGCAATAGTCAAGGCAAACTGCCGATACAGGATGCCGCTCATGCCGCTTAAGAAAGATACGGGAACAAATACGGCCGCTAACACGCAGGCAACCCCGATAACCGGGTTTTGTACGTTTTCCATGGCAATAATTGTCGCTTCTTTAGGCTTTTTATTATTGTATTTAATTTCATACTCAACGGCTTCAATAACGACGATAGCATCATCGACAAGAAGCCCGATTGCCAATACCATGGCAAAAAGGGTTAACGTATTAATCGTAAAATCGAGTACCTGGAAGAGTGCAAAAGTACCGAGCAAGGATACGGGAACGGCAATCAAAGGAATCAACGTCGACCGTCCGCTTTGCAAGAAAAGATATACAATTAAAGCTACAAGCAATAACGCTTCAATGAAGGTTTCAATAACTTCCTTAATGGATTCACGAACAAAGTTCGTACTGTCATATATAACCTTGTATTCCATATCACTGGGGAAGTTTTTCTTAGCTTCTTCCAATGCTTTTCTAACTCCGGAAACAGCCTGCATAGCGTTAGCTCCTGCCGACAAGCTGACCATAAATGTCGCACTGGGGTTACCCTTATATAAACCGAATACGTCATAACTCTTCGATCCCAATTCCACTTTGGCGATATCTTTAACGCGAACCGCACTGCCGTCCTTATTGGTTCGAATAATTACATTTCCGAACTCATCGGCCGTAGACAAACGGCCGTTAGCACGCAAAGTGTACTGATAAGCCTGATCCGTCGGAGACGGCTGAGCACCGATAGTACCGACAGCAGCCTGCGAATTTTGCGTACGAATAGCCGTAATGACATCCGTCGGTGTAACTTGTAAAACACTCATTTTTAAAGGATCGAGCCAAATACGCATAGCGTAATCGGCACCGAATTCCTGAACCGTACCGACACCGTTTACGGACTTCAATGCATCCATGAAATACTGAGTTGCATAGTTTTTCATAAAAGTACCGTCATAAGTCCCGTTAGGCGATACCAGTGAAAATACCATTGCCATGGAATTTGACGACTTTTGTACGGTTACGCCCGTACTCGTAACTTCCGTAGGTAAGGTAGCCGATATTTGACTGACACGGTTCTGAGTATTAACCGTATCCATATCTTCGTTACTGCCGCTCTTATACTGAACGGTCAGAGAATACATACCGTTGTCGCTACTGGTACTTTCCATATAGTCTAAATCGTCGACCCCCATCATTTGCCGTTCAATAACACTGGCAATGGTCGTTCCGACAACTTCCGCATTAGCTCCCGTATACATGGCGGATACACGAACTTGCGGCGGTGTAACCTTAGGATATTTGGAAACAGGCAAGGTTATAATCGACAAGATCCCGGCAATGGAAATGACCAGAGAGATGACGATAGCAAAAATCGGCCTGTTTATAAAAAACTTAGATATCACTTTTGATCCCCCTATTTGGACTGTCCGTCATCGGCTGAAGGGTTGAGAATATCATCCTTCGTCAACAAATGCTGATTCAATTTTGCACCGTTAGCTTTCTGATAACCGTCAACGATAATGATATCATTATCTTGTAAACCGTCCGTAATCAGCCAGAATTTGCCGATCTGCGGACCTACTTTTACTTCTTTTTGTTTAGCTTCTCCGTTTTCATTAATAACGGAAATGAAGTATTTACCTAAAGTCTGCTGTACGGCACGCTGCGGTACGGTAATCGCTTTTCTCTTAACCTGTGCATCGGAAACGACTGTAGCATACATACCCGGCAAGAGAACATTTTCCGGATTATCGAAGACAGCTCTTACAACAATGGAGCCCGAGTTACCGTTCATACCGTGATTTACTTGTGCAATATGTCCCTCATAAGCATACATGGATCCGTCACTGAGACGCAATTTTAAATGATCGCCCCAAGATGTAGGATTACCGGCCCCGGATTTGACCATTTCCAAGTATTCGGCTTCACTGATTGTAAAATCGACGAATACGGGATTATT
>NZ_JAQCUN010000079.1:0-6344 GCF_027685385.1 Megasphaera sp. AF13-6AC | reverse complement strand
TCAAGTTCCGCCAAAGATACACCCAAGCGATTGGCCATGATTTCCAAGAATTTGCCGGTTCCGGCCGAGCACTTATCATTCATATAAAACTCCGTTACCTTACCGTTCCTGACACTGATAACCTTTGTATCCTGCCCGCCTATATCGACGACATTAAAGACTTTCTCGGGAAATAACAGGCTGGCACCTTTAGCATGACAGGTAATTTCCGTCACCTGCTTTTTTGCACCCTCTACGGCTTTACGCCCGTAGCCTGTGGAAATACAGATTGCTTCATTCGGATTTACACCGCGAGACGACAAAGTCTCATTAATTCTTTCAACGGCTTCCAGACTGCTCCACCCGGTGGGAATAACAAAGGTATCCTTAATCTCCTTATTCTCATTCATTACAGCCGTTTTTGCACACGTTGAACCTATATCGATTCCTACATATATCATAAAAATATCTCCTTCATTTAGTATACTACAGTCTTTCCGCCTCTATATTATATATTGGCTTTTTTTATAGAATCTATGATATTATATATAAATAAAAAAGGCAAAAAATTATCTACAATAGTTATACTTGCATAGGACAAAGGACTTTCTATATGGAACTAAAGCAACTCGAATCGTTTGTGGCTGTCATTAAATACGGCAGCTTTACCAAGGCGGCACAGGTTCTTTACATGTCGCAACCGTCTATCAGCACGCATATTCGTGCCTTGGAGAAACATCTTGATACTCCTCTGATTATACGTACAACCAAACAGATCCGCATTACACCTCGCGGTCGTGAACTCTACAACACGGCTACGGCCATGTTGAAAATGCGCGACGACTTACTGACAAAATGGCATCACGAAGATTCTAATGAAATTATCATCAGTTCTTCAACCATCCCCTCTATCTACTTACTTCCCCAAGTGCTGAAAGGATTTCGTAAGCTCTTCCCCGATATTCCTTTTACTATTAACCAGGATGTCAGCTCAAAGGTTCTTAATTCGCTTTTAAAGGGTCATATTCAAGTAGGTTTCACAGGCATGAAAGTCGATGACGACTCCCTGGAATTCGTCCCTGTCGCCATTGACAAAATGGTCGTCATTACGCCTAATACCCCGACTTTTCGTCAATTAGTCGGGACCAAAAATGCGGCCCTTCACATTTTGATGAAGTATCCTCTCATTCTGCGCGATAAGGGTAGCGGCAGTAAGGCCCATGTGGACAGAATCTTCGAAAAATTACACTTAACCCCGGATAAACTCCACGTAACAGCACATTTAAACGAACCGGAAGGTCTGAAAAACCTGGTAATTAACCAAGTCGGAGTTTCCGTTATCTCCGAACCGGCTGTAGTGCAAGCCGTTGCCGACGGAACCCTACTCAAATTCGAGTTGCCGAAGGACACGGCATTACGCCAATTGTATATGGTATATCATAAGCACGATACTCAGTCGAGCCATGTTAAGCAGTTCATTAACTACGTCAAATCTTTCAGTTGGCAGCAGAAAAACGATTAACCCGCTTTATACTGAAAAGTAAACGAGCGAATAGAGGAATCTATTCGCTCGTTTTTTACTTCTTTTATACGATTTCTGCAGACTGTCTTCTTCTTTTTATTTAGCCCTTATGCATCCCGTATTGGATGTGGAAAGTCACTGTACTGTAGACTCTTTCTCAACCTTCTTCCACTACTTCTTCAATGGCTTCCGTACGGATGAAGTATTCCTGCGCGGCAAATTTTTCCTTGTATAGGAGTTTACAATATACTCCGAAAATGAGGCCTAACAAAGTCCATCCCAATACCATACCCCATTCTTGCGGATACAAGGCCGAGCCCGACGAAGGAACTACGTACATGACAAGCATAAATCCCGACATGAGTACCGCCATAATTCCCACAAAACGATAAGGGCCTACCTTGTACGGTCTTTCCATATCCGGTTCCTTGACACGCAAAACCAGAAATGACACGGATACCATAAAATAGGCGAGGACACAACCGAAGTTGCCCGCATCGACTACCCACAAGAGCATTTTTTTGCCGAAAAATACGGCAATGGTCGTTATAATGCCTAATAAAATCAAAGCGTTTACAGGAGTCTTGTATTTAGGATGCAGTTTAGCGAAACAAGGCGGAATCATGTGAGCGCAAGCCATGGAATACAAGGCTCGGCTACCGCCGATAAGAAAGGAATTCCAGCTCGTAATAATGCCGCACAAACCGCCGATAATCAAAACCTTGGCCATGGCATCACTGTTAAAAGCAATAGCCATAGCATCGGCTGTTACCAAGCCTCCGACTTGATTCATCGCATCTCCGATCATGGCATTATTCATTAAAAAGCCGACAGCTCCGATAACGAGAGAATAAAAGGCTACGGCCAACACAATGGATAACACAAGAATATGGCCAATATGCTTAAGCGGTGCCGAAATTTCTTCAGCCGCCTGGGGAATAACATTAAACCCGATAAAGAAAAAAGGTGTCATAACGGCTACAGCTAACGTGTTCTTTATCATCTCCTGCGTCGAAGCCCCCATGAACAGCTGGCCCTGCAAGTTCGCTTCACTGCCCGTAAATCCCGATGCGGCAATGAGGACAATGCCGACCCCGCCGATGACCAAGGTTAAGACCGTCTGCAAGATCGCGGCCGTCTTCGCTCCGATAATATTAATATATGTAATAAAGACGACAAGGAAAAAGGCCAAGGCTAACCAGGTTGCATATATATCAAAACCGCCGACAGTATATAAATAGTACTGTAAAAATCCGGGGTACAAATAGGCGAAAATTGTCGGCAGTGCACAGGCTTCAAAACAGACAACGCCCGTATACCCGAAAATGATAGCCCATGTACAGATAAAAGAACCGATTTTACCGAGAGCTCGATAACTGAATACATGTTCACCCCCGTTTTGCGGCATGGCCGTCGTCAATTCCGCATAAGCCAAACCGACAAAGAAAATCATGACCCCACCGAGGACGAAGCCCAACATGGCCCCTGCAACACCGCCTTGCATAATCCAATCACCCGTAGAAACAACCCAGGCCCAACCAATCATAGCACCGAACGCAAGAACCAGAATATCCCATATATTGAGTACCTTATTAAATTCCGTTTTCTTTTCAGACATACACGTACGCTCCTATCCATTCTCTATGTTCGTGCCTTTGTGAACTTACAAGGACACGCCTTCCATATAAGTTAAGCTTTGTTATATTTTACCTTTTTATCCTGTATTTGCATACATTTTTTATCATACTAGAATTACATGTAATGCCTTTGGGTTATTTTCTTCTTTTTGTAAGTTCTTCGATTGCAGCCGGCAGTCCCCTATGATAAGGTATAGGTACTTCTATGGCAAAGAGAGATACAACAAAAACTTTTTCCCTGTGTTGTTTTTACAACCGCACATCCCTTTGCTTTTCGCTATACTGAAATCAATCAAAAACGGTCCCGATAGTGGCCGACACACGTTAAGGAGGATTTACTCATGTTAAAGAAAATTTTGAAAAAATTTGAAGATATGAACAGCAACACAATAACTCAGGATATGCTCGTCGGCGACATTGTTCGCCTCCACCCCGAAGTGGTAGACACCTTATTGTCTCACGGCATGCATTGTCTCGGTTGCCCTTCGTCTCAACAGGAAAGTTTAGCCAATGCCTGCATGGTACACGGACTTGATCCGGAAAAAATCGTAACAGCCGTAAACCTGGCTATTCAGACTGAAAAACAATAGGAGGCAATATTATGAGTGCATTTCTAGGTCCTATTCATTTTTGGCTGTACAATAAAATCCGCTTCCAGGAAGATCTCATCGATGCGCTTTGTGCTCGTGCCGTATCGGAAGGCTGGCTTGCTGAAGAAGATACACAAAAATTCGTATCTACAGATCGCCGTGAACTTCAAGACGCTATTGATGAATCAAATATTCACGGCTGGTTGCAGGGTCGCATTCATGACGGCGAAGGTCGCTACGCCGCTTTAGTCACAACACTTTTACAAGAAGATGCAAATCGCTTACAAACTTTAAAAGACGTGGCCTTTTATACCGGTAAGGAAAAGCGGACGGAAGTGCCGACAACAGCACCGGAAGCGTTTCATCAATTGGATAATACCTTGTTAAACGGTATGCCTTGCGATCAGGTCATGAAGGTAACGGAAAGCAATCCCGACAAGGTCGTCTGGGAAGAAACGCAGGATTTACACAGCTCGTTCTGGAACGGACAAGGTGCTTATTACTATACCCTTCGGGCCGAATTGATTAAAGGAATTCTCGCCGATTCGGGCCTTACCTTCAAACAGACGGATACGAACCGCTACGAAATCATAAAATAAAGATTAGAAAGGAGTACCCCCATGTACGCCACCGATATAATGGTCGAAGAGCATGCCAATATTTCCCGCATGCTTCGCGTTATTAAGAATATGTGCTGTTCCATCTTGGACGGAGCCGCCGTTGATACGAAAGATTTCACGGATATTATCGACTTTGTCCGTAATTATGCCGACGTTCATCACCACCAAAAGGAAGAACATACGCTTTTCCCCGAAATGGTCGAACACATGGGTCCCTTGGCCGACACGATTGTCACTCACGGCATGCTTGTAGAACATGATTTGTTGCGCAGCCACATCCGTAGCCTCGACGAAGCCTTGAAGCTTTACGACGAAACGGGCCGTACGGAATATAAACTCGATATACTTACAGAAGCAATGGCCTATGCCAATCGTCTGCAAGTACATATTGAAAAAGAAAATAACGTCGTCTATCCTTTCTCCGATCGTGAATTGTCCGATGAAATAAAGGAAAAAATAAACGCCGAAGTAAGACGTTTATTTGACGAAAACGAAAAGAACGGAATAAACGAAAAATATCTAACCATGCTTACCAGATTGGAAGCAAAATACAATCCCCTCGGCTATGTTTCAGCACCTGCCGAGTAACTATATACAAATGACCGTACCGATAATTATCGGTACGGTCATTTTATTATTCTCAATCATACTGTACAATCTTTTATATACATGTGCTTTTTTATTGCAAAATCACCATCACTTATGCCTCTTCTAAAAGGAGATTCTTTTATGGCCGCTTTATATAAAACCCTCTGCCTCTGCCTTTCCCTTTTCTTTCTTTTATTCTCTGCTACCGACGCAACTGCCTCTCCCGGTTATACGGCCGGTATTTCCCTGTCTCCGGGAAATACAATTGCACTTATAGCCCCGGCTTCCCCGTCGCCGGAAAGCATAGCTCCTACGGTGAAAAAGCTGGAATCTTTGGGTTTTCATACTAAAATCGCCTCATCGGCATACAAGCGTTTCGGCTACCTGTCCGGAAGTGATGCGGAACGAGCCGACGATTTAAATGCCCTCTTTGCCGACCCGTCCGTCAATGCAATTCTTTGCCTTGACGGCGGGTACGGTTCCGGTCGCCTTTTGGACAAACTCGACTATCCGATGATAGCTACCCATGCCAAACCACTCATCGGCTTTAGCGACATTACGGCACTTCAAATCGCCCTATATGAAAAGAGTCATCTGGCTTCCGTACACGGTCCTTTAGGTGTTACTCTGGCATCCAAGCCCGTGTCCTCCTATTCATGGCAATCCTTACTTCGCCTTCTCCGGGAAAAGAAGCTCTCTCCCCACCCCGATTTTCCCCTTCACACCCGTCTTATGCCTCTCATCTCCGGTACAGCTGAGGGACGTCTTATAGGGGGAAACCTGTCCATCATTGCCTCTTTAGTCGGAACTCCCTATGCCTTACAGGGAAAGGATGCAATCCTCTTCTTGGAAGATATCAATGAGCCGTCTTATAAAATCGATCGCATGTTGAATCAGCTCTGGCAGAGTGGCTTATTAAGAGATGTGAATGGCATCATTTTCGGATACTTCACAAATTGCTCCTACGACGAAGGTGACTTTACAACGCAGGAAATCTTACAACATTATGCCGACCTCGCAAAAAAACCGACAGCTTGCGGCTTACCGGTCGGGCATGATATGAATAATATGAGTCTGCCCGTCGGCACTTCTGTGTGCCTACAGGTTACGAATACCGCTACATCCCTAAGTTTTACCTCCCCGCTTTTTCAGTCCCGCGAAACTAAAAAGATCTAGTCGGTATCTCCCTTTTCCTTATCAACAGCACGGAAAAAAGCGAACCGTTCTTTCGAACGGTCCGCTTTTTTCATATCAGCTTATTTTTTATATTTTTGTACAAACCGACCCATACGTACTAAGCATTCCTTAATGGTTTCCATACTTGACGCATAGGAAATACGGATAAAGCCTTCACCGCTGTCACCGAAAGCCGAGCCGGGAACAACGGCAACCTTTTCCTCTTGGACCA
>NZ_JAQCUN010000078.1:4239-6372 GCF_027685385.1 Megasphaera sp. AF13-6AC | reverse complement strand
TGCGTCTTTTAGGTCTTTCGCCGGCAGTGCTCAAATCGGTGGAGGCCGGGGTACTGACCATGGGGCAAGCACGACCTTTATTGGCCTTGTCGGAAGAAAGTGTGCAAAAGAAGGCGGCTTTACACATTGCTACGGCCGGATTGAATGCCCGTCAGGCGGAGCAGTTTGTTAAGCACTTACTGGAAGGGTCCCAAGGACGTTCAGATGCACCGCCGGCCGATGCCCATGTAGAGGCATTGCGGGATCGACTGAAAATGCACTTCGGCACGAATGTGGCCATTCGTATTAATAAGAAAAATAAAGGAAAAATCGAAATTTCCTTTGCTTCGGAAGCGGAATTTGAGCGATTAATGTCTCTTTTAACAGAAACCAATACACAGGAAACAATGCAAGACGGCCTCTCTTTTACGGTATAACGTACGTAAGACGGGTCTGTTGCAGGACCTGTTTTTTGATATAGGGAGGAAAGAGCTTATGTTTGAAGGATTGGATACGGAAATCTTTTTATGGGCAGGCGGCGGAGCTATTATCGTACTTTTGTTGCTCTTACTCATCTACATCGGTCTTTTAAATTATCGTCTTGTGAAATTACAGAAAAAGTACACTTTTTTTATGCAAGATGAGATAGGACAAAGCCTGGAGGCGAAATTGCATGCAGATGTTGCGGAACTACAGGAGTTGAGAGGGTCTCTGGACTTAATGCACAGTACGCAGAAGGATATCTTATCCATGCAAAATCAATGCTTTCGTAAAATCGGCTTTGTTAAATATAATGCTTTTGATAATATAGGCAACAATCTGAGTTTTGCTTTTACTATTTTAGACGGCAAGAATGACGGATTCTGCTTGTCGAGTGTATATGGTCGAAATGAGTCGCGTATTTTTGCAAAGCCTATTATTGACGGTAAGTGTCTATACAGCATGAGTGAGGAAGAAAAAGAAAGCCTTGCCGATGCATTACGTTATACCGGAACGGTCAGCCCGGTACAAAAGGGATAGGAAGGCGATTTTTTGGACGCTAAGGATAAGGTGGTACAGCTCATTGAAACCGCAAAGTCTTGCGGGCTCAAAATGAAATTGCGTAGTATGAAGGCGCTGGAAGCTCCGGAAGAGCCGGTAGTTCTTTCGCCTGAACGATACAGAAAATATAAAATAACGGCTCTCATAGTTGTTATTGTAGGGGCCGTGCTTCTTATAGCCTTTGTTTTCGGGCTTGTATCATATACGACTATGCGAGAACAGGAAGAACTGCATCAACAGCAATTAGAACTGTTAAGAGATAAGACTACATCACTGGAAGAAAAAATGGATAAAATGGACTCTTTGGATCAAGAGCTCCGCCAGATGGTTAAAGGCGCCGGCGCCGGTGAATCCCCAAAAGGTGAGGGCAGCGTAGTAGGCCAAAAAAAGAAAAGCGAAGATTTATCACATGCCGGATATAATGAATTACTACACGCTGCCTCCCGTTTGGAAACAAAGAGTAATGCCCGAATTATCAGCTTTATTACGCTAAAAACAGTACTTGGCGATACGGCGGGACAGCAAGTTATTCATATGCAGCAGTCGACAAGTAAGTATAGCGCATCTACGTATCCCTCTATTTGGCCTGTAAACGGAACGATTACGTCCCAGTACGGATATCGGACAAGCCCTATGGCAGGGGCAAGTTCCTTCCACGAAGGCATCGATATCGGTGTTGAATACGGTACGCCTGTGCGGGCTACGGCATCAGGGAAGGTTACGGTTGCCGGCTGGGTTTCAGGCTACGGCAATCTGGTTGAAATCGACCATGGTAACGGAATTGTTACTCGGTACGGACACAACTCTATGCTTCTTGTCGTAGAAGGGCAGGAAGTAAAGACGGGTGATATTATCGCTCTGGCCGGCAGTACGGGAAACAGCACGGGGCCGCATGTCCATTATGAAGTACGGGTAAACGGATCCCCAACTAATCCCATCTTGTTTTTACCGTAACAGATAATATTTCAGGAGGATTTTTATAATGGAAAAAACATTGTATGCAAAATTTAAAACTAACGAAGGAGACTTTACAGTAGAACTTTTCGCCGATAAAGCTCCGATTACGGTGGGTAACTTTAAAAAATTGGCAGACAAAAAATTTTATGACGGGAC
>NZ_JAQCUN010000078.1:2948-4229 GCF_027685385.1 Megasphaera sp. AF13-6AC | reverse complement strand
GAGCATGCCGGTAGCAAAATCTCCGGAAGTAAAGAATTTGTCGATGTAATCGTCAATGTCTTTGCCCAAGGTGACGGACATGGCTATAATTGTTTCCGCTTGCTGTAGGAAAGGAATAATTTGTTCTCCTTCTACGGCAAAAGGTGCTTTTCCGCCAAAGCTGTCGGTGCATAAGTCGTAAGGGAGTTCATCATAGATTCCTTTTGCATTTATAAGAGGGAGAAGGGTTTGAACCGCCGTTTTTATAGTGGAAGTATCAAGACCTGTAAGGTTTCGTTCCGACAGGCGATATTGGAGACGTTTTTCGTCGACTGTATCTATATGAAGTGCTGTTGTTACCATAGTAATCTCCTTTCAATACATATATATATTTGTATTATAGCATTGTAGTGAAGTCGGGGGTAGAAGGAGAAAATCTATCGTATAATAAGCGGCTTTATGCTATACTATACGATAGACTGTAGATATGATGTGGGGACAGTGAGGTGAATCCGGTGGCGCGAATAATAGCCGTAACCAACCAAAAAGGCGGCGTTGGTAAGACTACGACAGCCGTTAATGTAAGCGCATGTTTGGCAGAAGCGGGAAAAAAATCCTTAATTATTGATTTGGATCCCCAAGGGAATGCGACGAGCGGCTTAGGCGTCGATAAAACGACCCTTGACGGGGGAACTTACGATGCATTAATTGGCAACCGGACCATGAACGACATTATCGTAAGTACGGATATTAAACGTCTTTTTGTGGCACCTGCAACGATGGACTTGGCCGGTGCTACTGTGGAACTGGTTAATTTGGAAGAAAGAGAATATATCTTACAAAAAGCCCTACAGGGTGTTGTGACCCCGAAGGGTAAGGATTTCGACTATATTATCATAGATTGTCCGCCATCTTTGGATTTATTGACTGTTAATGCTCTGGTTGCTGCGGACTTTGTTTTGATTCCCGTACAATGTGAGTTCTATGCTTTGGAAGGATTGGCACAGCTGACGGAAACGATTCGACGCATCAGTGCGGATATGAATCGCAAGCTGTCCGTTCTCGGATTGCTTTTAACCATGTATGACGGCAGGACCAACTTATCCTTACAAGTAGCCGATGAAGTGCGTAAGTATTTTAAAGACCGTGTATTTAATACAATTATTCCGCGTAATGTTCGTCTCGGAGAAGCACCCAGCTTCGGAGAACCTATTACGACTTATGCTCCCTCGTCCAAGGGGGCGGCTGTATATAAGAAGTTGGCTAGAGAGGTGATTAGACGTGTCGGCTAAAAAGGGCGGA
>NZ_JAQCUN010000078.1:2468-2938 GCF_027685385.1 Megasphaera sp. AF13-6AC | reverse complement strand
AACTTTAAAAAATTGGCAGACAAAAAATTTTATGACGGGACAATTTTCCATCGTATTATTAAAGACTTTATGATTCAAGGTGGCGATCCTGAAGGAACGGAATTCGCAGCAGGCACGGCGTATCTTTGATGAGCAGGCTTTACAGGAATTGAGCGAATCTATACGCACATACGGCATTGTACAACCTTTGGTTGTACGCGCTGTCGGAGAGGGACGATATGAAATTATTGCCGGAGAGCGTCGTTGGCGAGCCGCCAAGGCGGCAGGTCTCACTCAGGTTCCGGTTGTTGTGCGAACATATGAAGACCGTGTGGCGGCAGAAGTGTCTTTAATTGAAAATATTCAACGCGAAAATCTTAACGTTGTCGAAGAAGCGACTGCCTATAAAGTTCTTATTGATATGAACGGTTGGACGCAGGAGGAATTGGCGGAGAAGGTCGGTAAGAGTCGCTCTCATGTAGCAAATTTGA
>NZ_JAQCUN010000078.1:0-2458 GCF_027685385.1 Megasphaera sp. AF13-6AC | reverse complement strand
ACGGGGCCGCATGTCCATTATGAAGTACGGGTAAACGGATCCCCAACTAATCCCATCTTGTTTTTACCGTAACAGATAATATTTCAGGAGGATTTTTATAATGGAAAAAACATTGTATGCAAAATTTAAAACTAACGAAGGAGACTTTACAGTAGAACTTTTCGCCGATAAAGCTCCGATTACGGTGGGTAACTTTAAAAAATTGGCAGACAAAAAATTTTATGACGGGACAATTTTCCATCGTATTATTAAAGACTTTATGATTCAAGGTGGCGATCCTGAAGGAACGGGATTCGGCGGCTCCGATGAAATGATTCCTGACGAATTCGCTCCCGGGCTTACGTTTGCGGAGCCGGGCATCTTGGCAATGGCCAATGCGGGTCCCAATACGGGAAGCTCACAATTCTTTATTACGGTAGTTCCTACCCCGTGGCTGCAAAATCACCATTCTATTTTCGGTAAGGTCGTAGAGAATTATGATGTAGTTGAAAAAATCAGCCGTGTAAAGACGTCCGGTGCGGATCGTCCGGTACAAGATGTTGTTTTGGAATCCCTTGTAATTACGGACAGTCTCTAATGCTATATTACACGTATATGCTTCGGTGTGCCGACGGAACCTTTTATACGGGGTATACGACGGATACGGTACGGCGGACTGCTACTCATAACAGCGGCAAGGGAGCTAAGTATACGGCTTCCCGCCGCCCTGTTGAACTGGTGTGGCAAAAGGCCTTTACAGATAAACACGAAGCTATGCATTGGGAAGCTCGTATTAAGAAATGGCCGAGAAGTAAGAAAGCTAGACTTTTATCACCTACCGGCCGGCTGTTGGAACAGGAAATGGATCAGACTGATAATAAAGCGCGCACGTGAGAATATAAAAAACAGAGACCTTCTTTGATCTGCCCCCATTTTCTTGGACAGATATAATTAAGCTACTTTTTGGGAATGAGTTCAATATTCTATCGGACTCATTCCTTTTAATTTGAGCTTAATGCGTTTGGTATTGTAATAATCGGCTTATAGGACAAAAAGTGTGTGTAAAAACTTCAATTAACCCTTGTAATTACTAAATAAAATGAGGTTATATCTTCCTATATATAAACAAATATGGAGGAAGAGTTTATGCGACAAATAAAATGTCCTGATTGTAATGAAAAATGTATTAAACATGGTGTTTTAAAATCTGGTTCTTAACGTTGGTTTTGCAAACATTGTAAGGTGGCATTTACTGTTAAAATTAATAATTTAAGTAAAGAGTTAAACCTATTCTTGAATTGGTTATTCAGCACCGATATTCAAGCTGATATGCCTGGTAAAGGTCGTACATTCAGGCGTAAAACCGCTAAATTTTGGTCCATATGGCCATTGCCACCAAAAGTGGAAGATGTACATGATGTGATCTTGATGGAATTTACTTAGCTAGGAATTTATGTGTGTTGATTTGTTGCAATGATACTCATGTTCTAGGATGGTATGTCTGCCGTTATGAGCATGCTAGAGCTTGGCAGTGTTTAATGGAACGGATTGCTGAACCTAAAGTCGTTGTGTCTGATGGTGCTAATGGTTTGCCTAAAGCATTACGTAAAGTTTGGCCTCATCGTAGTCACCAAAGATGCCTGTTTCACATTTTTTGTCAGGTTAGACGATATACGACAAGTAGACCTAAAACGTTAGCTGGGAAGGACCTTTATAGTCTTGCCAAAGTTTTATTTAATGTGAAAACAATGGATCAAGCCTTTATATGGATTAATGAACTTTCAGCGTGGCGAATGACATATTCTGATTTTTTACGAGAAATGACGATTGATGAATTCGGAAACAAACGCTCTACACATAAGCGTTTGCTTAAAGCTGAATCATCATTATGGCGCCTGATTAGGCAACAAACTTTATTTACATTTTTGGAATGTATTGATATTACAGTACCCACAACAAATAATCGTATTGAAGGTGGAGTAAATGCTCAACTAAGAAGTATGTTACGGGCTCATAGGGGCCTTTCACTTGAAAGAAGACTAAAAGCGGTCTATTGGTGGTGCTATATGCACTCACCAAGACCGCTTTCTATTTCAGATATATTAAATTGTATACCTACAGATGAATCGATTGCTGCTATCTACAAACGGTTATCTAATTATTGCCAAATAGATTGTTCAATCCCTCAATGGGGTGATGCTCCTGTTTGGAATGAGCTACATATGTCTACAGATTTTCCAACTTATTGGGATTAGTCACACACACTTTTTGTCCTATAACTCTAATAATCAATATAGTCCTTTAATTTGCTGATAAAATCTTCATAGGAAGCAAACTTTTCTAAATATACCAACACTGACTTCAACAAGCCAAAGAAGTTTTCCATCATGCTATTATCCAAACAATTTCTTTTACGGGACATGCTTTGGATGATAGCGTGATTTTTTAATGTTTCTTGATAAGTGCTATGCCGGTACTG
>NZ_JAQCUN010000077.1:0-6384 GCF_027685385.1 Megasphaera sp. AF13-6AC | reverse complement strand
TTGAAGAAGGGGACGGCATTACATTATGATTAAGGAAGTAATCGTCGTAGAAGGTCGGGCCGATGAAGCGCGCATTCGGGCCTGCCGGATTGAGGCTGATACTATTCGTACGGACGGCTTTAATCTGCTTCCTCATACGTTGGAAGCAATCCGGGCGGCTTATGAAAGACGGGGAATCATTATTTTAACAGACCCCGACGGGGCGGGTGAACGCATTCGTAAGTACTTGACAGACAAATTTCCTATGGCTAAGCATGCCTTTGTGCCGCGAAAAGAGGCCATTGCCAATGATGACTTGGGCATTGAGCAGGCGAATAGAGACTCTATTTTACGGGCTCTGGAACAGGCACGATGCCTTCAGTTCGAACCGCAACATGAGTTTACTCTTGCCGATTTATCGGAAAACGGCTTAAACGGGACGACGGATGCTTCCGAACGACGGGCCTTTGTGGGAGCCAAATTGGGAATCGGCTACGGCAATGCTAAACAGTTTTTGCGCCGCCTTAACGGTTACGGCGTGACAAGAGATGAATGGAATGCCGCCTTGGCGGCCTTAAATGAGGGGTAATGATGAAAGGGACAGTCATTGCGAATCCCGATGTGGTTCGCTACATTGTAAAACGCTTTAATTTACGGATGAGTAAAAAATGGGGCCAGAATTTCCTGATTCGCCCCGATGTGGTCAAAAATATAGCTATAGCCGCAGATATAGGTGAAGGAGACGAAGTCCTTGAAATCGGGCCCGGTATAGGTACGCTGACACAGGCTTTGGCGGAAACGAAGGCATCTGTAACAGCGGTAGAAATTGATGATCGCCTTTTACCTATTTTGGACAAAACATTAGAAGATTACGAGAATGTTCGGATTATTCACGGCGATATTTTGAAAATAGATATAAACAAGGAAATGAATGAGCGTTCCTTTACGGTTTGTGCCAACTTGCCGTATTATATTACGACCCCCATTATTATGCGGCTTTTGGAAGAACGGTTACCCATTCGTAAACTGGTTGTTATGGTGCAAAAGGAAGTTGCCGAACGTATGACGGCTAAGCCGGGAAGTCGTATTTACGGAGCTTTGTCCGTGGCCGTCCAGTACTATACGAAGCCACGCTGTGAATTTGATATTTCCCCGCAGTCTTTCTTGCCTCCGCCGGCCGTAACGTCGACAGTGGTAAGTATGGAAGTACGGAATGAGCCCGCCGTAGTAGTGAAGGATGAAAAGTTGTTCTTTAGAGTTGTGAAGTTTGCTTTCGCCCAACGGCGTAAGACCTTATTAAACGCTTTAAAAGGCGGCGGAATTCCGGCAGAAGAGGCTTCTCGCATGCTGGAAGCATCCGGTATAGACGGGAGTCGCCGCGGCGAAACGTTAACCTTACAGGAATTTGCGAATATTGCCGACAGCTGGTATGAATTGATACATTAATTCCGGACGCCCCTTACGGGGCGTTTGTATATTTTAAGAGAGGAACGGCCATGAGAAGCGAAAAACGTAAAAATATCATATTTTTCGGGTTGGCTTTCATATGCCTGGTTTTATTGTTCGTTTGGTGGCCGGGGAAGGATCCTGCACGGATAGATATGGAAGGACGCAAGGATACGGCCGATCTGATTCGGTCAGAAACTGAAGTGTTGGCTCCCGATATTTTGTTGAAAACCCGAAGCGGAGAGACTGTCAGACTGCGTACTTTATACAATGAAAAGCCTGTGTGCCTGTACTTTTGGCATCCGTGGACGGAGTATTCAAAAGAAGGACTGGATACCTTAGAAGATGTGAAAAAAAAGACCGGTGATTCCGTTTATATTTGCGCTGTTATGACAGACGGAACGGCTGCTGACGGCTATGCATACATAGACGTTAAGAAGTATGATTTCCTGTCATATCATACAGATATACGTTCATGGCGGGAATTTATTATTAAATCGCCGCCTGTATGGATCATTATTGACAAAGGCGGGCGCATTAAGGACAAGGCAGATAGTCTTACGGAGTTGCAAATTTTAACAAGCCTTGCTAAATAAGAATGATTATTGACATTGTCAAATACATCCCTTATACTAACTATATGATAATTGTTATCAGTTAAAGGAGGTAAAGACTATGTCTCTTAACGGAAAGAAAGTAACCGATTTTTCATTACAGGCCTATCAAAAGGGTGCTTTTAAAGAAATTACTTCTCATGCTTTGGAAGGGAAGTGGAGTGTATTCTTCTTCTATCCTGCCGATTTTACATTTGTGTGCCCTACGGAATTAGGCGATTTACAGGATAAGTATGAAGATTTTCGCAAGATAAATTGTGAAATTTACTCCGTTTCCTGCGATACACACTTTGTCCATAAAGCATGGCATGAGTCGTCGGCTACGGTCGGTAAGGTGGAATTTCCCATGATCGGTGACCCGACGGGTATTTTGGCCAAAGATCTGGACGTATATATCGAAGATGCGGGACTTGCAGAACGGGGAACCTTCGTCATTAATCCGGAAGGCAAGGTCGTTTTATATGAAGTAAGTGCCGGCAATATCGGCAGAAATGCAGATGAATTGTTGCGTAAAGTACAGGCTGCACAGTTTGTTCACCTTCACGGTGACGAAGTGTGCCCGGCAAAATGGAAACCGGGCAGCAAGACCTTAAAACCGGGATTCGATTTAGTAGGAAAGATTTAATAAACTTTATAAGACCCGCATCGATAAGATGCGGGTCTTTCTGTGTATCGACAAGAAATGAGAGGGGAAGTATAATAGACGATATTACTATAAGTATTTAAGGAGTAAGTATGAAGCAATATAACGGCATAACGGAACGGCAGATGCAAATCGGTGCCTGTCTGATTATAGCCCTAATCCTCGGCGGTATACACTTGGCCTTGCCCGGCTTTTACAGTACCTTGATTACCTTGGCTATGGACGGGAATGTGCCGGGGTTGCAGGCATATATCCTTTCGTATGGATACCTTTCCATGGCCATCAGTATACTCATGATTTTGTTGACGAATATGACGGGGCTTCCATCGTTGCCGCTTCTCATTGTCAATGGTCTTGTTTTCGGTCTTATTCCGGGTATTATCGTCTCGTGGATTGGCGAATTTCTCGGCTGTACGGCAGGCTTTATTGTCATGCGTACCGTCTTTCGCAGTACGGCTGAGCGTATTATTGCCAAGAGCGATAAACTGAGTCGTATTGACGGGTACAGTACGTTTCGCAATGTTTTTATTGCCAGAGCTTTGCCGTATACACCCAATGTTTTGTTAACGGCACTCATCGCATCGGGGCGCACTTCCTTTTCGGATCATTTGGGAGCCACTTTCCTGGGAAAACTTCCGGCTGTAGCTATTGAGGTTTGGCTGGGGCATGATTTGGTTTATATTACCGAACATCCGGGGCGATTAGCTGTGGTCGTTCTTATTTGCCTTGTAGGTGTCGTCATATATCGGCGTAAAAACAAATAACTTTGGCATTAAAGAGGCGGAAATTCTGCCTCTTTTTCATTCCGTAAAGGTATGATTTGCAGTATAATAATAAAGATAAGTGCTCACGTTTTCAGTAGCGACGGGAGGATTACCTGTTACATGAAAGTGTTATTAGCCGCCTTAAATGCAAAATTCGTGCAATCGTCATTGGCCTTGCGATATTTGCAACTGGCCTGTAAAGAACGGGGACTGACGAATACGGAAACGGCGGAATATACCATAAATCACAATTTATATGATATTGTAGGACGCATTTATGCTCACCGTGCCGATGCGGTAGGGCTTTCTTGTTATGTTTGGAATATTGAAATGACCTTAAAAACGGCTCGACTCATACATGAGGTCCTTCCGTCTTGCAAAATTTTTCTCGGCGGCCCGGAAGTGTCGTATACAGCCGAGGCGGTATTGAAGGAACACGATTATATTGACTGTATAGTGCAAGGTGAAGGTGAAGAAGTTTTACCTCAGTTAATTCAGTCGTGGGAAGAAGGAATTGAAAGACCCGAACTGACAGGGGTTCTTTTTAGGAACGGGAATACACTTGAAGGGTCAAAACAACTTTGCGAGGTAGCCGATTTAAATACCTTACCTTTTCCTTACGAAGGAGAAGACTTTTCGAAACTTTCGCATAAAATAATTTATTACGAAAGCTCCAGAGGATGTCCCTTTCAATGTCAGTATTGCTTATCAGGTATGAGTCAAAGTGTGCGATTTCGCAATACCCGTACCGTCATAAGTGAGTTAAAGCGCTTTATTGCTGCCGGAGTTAAGCAAGTAAAGTTTGTGGATCGGACCTTTAACTGTAATCCCGAGCACTATCGGACATTGTTGCGCTTTTTTGTATCCGTACCGGAAGATATTAACTTTCACTTGGAAATCGAACCGGGATTTTTGACCGATGAGGATTTGGAAATTTTAAAAGCGGCCCCACCGGGGCGCATACAAATGGAGATGGGAATTCAGTCCACTTATGAGAGGACTCTGAATGCCGTGCGTCGGGTCAACGATTGGCCTCGTATTGAGAAAGTTATGAAGACCTTGCGTGATTATCAATCGGTGCATCTTCATTTAGATCTGATTGTCGGGTTGCCTTATGAAACGATGGAGCATTTGCAGCAGTCTTTCAATGAAATTTATGCTCTGAAACCGCATGTGCTGCAAATAGGCTTTTTGAAGCTTCTTAAGGGGTCGGGTATACGGAATCGCTTTGCAAAAGACTACCGATTTGACCCGGATGGTCCGTATGAGATATTAGAAACCGCTTGGTTGTCTTTTGGTCAAGTCCGCCGAATGAAACGGTTTGAGGATGTATTCGAACGCGTTTATAACAGTAATAAATTTACGGATTTTCTCAATTATGTCGTGCCGTTTTACGAGAGCCCCTTTGTTTTTTATGATGAGGTGACGCTCTTTATTGACAAGGTTCACGGTGATGAAGGCTTATTGTCGGATCGTACGCTCATTGACTTGTTGTATGAATTTGTTCGTGATTCGAAAAAAATCGAGAAAAGAGGTAAGGAAACGGCTGTTGAACTGCTCGATTTCAATGTGCGAATTTCCTTTGCCTTTCGTCTGCAACCGGGATTTTCCCAAAAAGCCTGCCATCGCAACGAATGGGATGGGGTGTTTAGGAACGAGCCTTTGATGAAGACCTATTACGATGATTATCGATTTACGAATATGCGTGACATAAAGCGAAGATATCAGCTATGGCCCTTGTCACCCGAGGCAGCACAAGTGATAACGGGAAAGCCCTTTGACGGAGCTGTACGGGTTATTGCCAGACAAGAGAAAAAGGGAGTTTCAAGGCATGTTATAAATAAGCCTTAGAGGAGAATTATGGAAACACCTTACAGAATGTATTCGTCGTATTTAAAGGAACGGTACGGCGAGAAAGTATATAAGTTGCCGGTCAGCATTCCCGATACCTGTCCCAATCGGGACGGACGGTTAGGTACAGGCGGATGCGCTTTCTGCGGAGCCATCGGGGCGGGATATGAAAACCTGCCTGCTTCCGTCACCATCGAGGAGCAACTGAAGGCTAATAAGGAACATATAGGCCCTAAGTATAAAGCCGAAAAGTTTATCGCTTATTTTCAGAATTTCACCAATACGTATGTGCCGGTTAATTTGTTCCGTGAGTATTTGGAAGCGGCCTGCTTACCCGATGTTGTGGGCCTTGCCGTAGCGACCAGACCGGATTGTCTGAACCGGACGTACCTGAATATTATGGATGACGTTCGGCAAAGGTACGGTGTCGATATTACCGTGGAATTGGGACTTCAGACCGTCAATTATAAAACGTTGAAACAGATTAACAGGGGACACGGCGTAGCCGAATATATCGATGCCCTCATGATGCTGAGAGACTATGATTTTCGCAATTGTACTCATGTTATTATCGGTCTTCCCGGTGACGACGAGGTCGATACTATTGAAACGGCAAAGATTATTTCAGCTTTGCCGACTCATGAAGTAAAGCTTCATGCTCTGTATATCATTAAAAATACGCGTATGGCACAATGGTACAAGAATGGCGAAATCAGTTTGATTACAGTAGAAGAGTACGTAAACAGAGTTATTTCGTTTCTGGAGTACTCGCGTAGTGATTTAGTATTTCAACGCCTCATCGGCAGAGCTCCCGAAGAAGCGACCGACTTTTCGAACTGGAGCATGGGGTGGTGGCGAATTCGCGATATGATTGAATCGGAAATGGCGACAAGACAGACCTTCCAAGGTCGCAAATGTGATTATTTGGGTGGTAAAGCAGTCCGCCATTTCGGTAAATAAGGAGATTATGTTGGCAGAAAAAATATTTAATTTTTCCGACCCTTCCGAAGCCAGACATCTGATCGGGATGCATGACGAATTGTTGCAAACTATGCGTCAAGAGTTTCCGTCCTTGGCTTTATCGTCG
>NZ_JAQCUN010000076.1:0-6391 GCF_027685385.1 Megasphaera sp. AF13-6AC | reverse complement strand
ATTATTGTATCACTTTTTACCTTCTTTTTCTCATCTCATTTATAAAAAATTATCCATAATTAGCAGAGTGTTAATTATGGATAATAATAAATGGATGCGTATTGATAATTTTTATTACTGTTTGCCTTTCCGCTCGAATTTAATAGCGTTCTTATGGCAAACATTCAAATAATCCCCGCAGGTCGTGCAGTTCATTTCATAGGAATGCGTCTCTATCACCAAACAATGATTGCTCCTTCTTTTTACATCATATATTTTTCGCATGTAATCATAGGAATCCCCTATGATCCGGTAAAAGTCCGAAAAACTGACGTAACGACGATAACCTATGGTATAATGTCATCAATGTACCTTGTTTCGAAAGGAGTTACCCTCATGAGTCAACGACACCGTGACCATATACACGATTCAAAACAGGATTTGCATCTGCAAATCGGCATTTTTCTTTGGACTTTAATTCTCGCTCTCCTCTTATTGTGTGAGTTTTTCTTCTCACTACCGCTTTACGGTATGGTCGCCACGGCTTTCATCCTTATCATTTCATCCTTATTTTTTAAAGTTAAATACAAAGATTTCTACACCTATCGCGATCGCGGTCAACGAACCCAATGCGCGGTCATAGCCTTATATATCAGTCTCCTTTTCACCGGTACCTGCCTTTACTTATATAGCCGGTCAACGGAACTTACCTGGGACTACGGCCTTGTCTTTTTATTCGGCTTTCTCTTCTTTACGAACATGGCCTACCAAACCCTCAGCCGAACCATGGTTGTCGGCAACAAGCGTATGCCCAGACGCTATGAAAAATAAACAAGAAGCCTCTGTTATAATATGGCAGAGGCTCTTGCATCGGCATGTACATAGTTTTGTATATAAAAAGAAATTGAACGGTATATTCATTGAATATACCGTTCAATTTCTTTTTTGGTGGGCGATGACAGGATCGAACTGCCGACATCTTGCTTGTAAGGCAAGCGCTCTCCCAGCTGAGCTAATCGCCCGAGTTGTGGTGACCCCTACGGGATTCGAACCCATGTTATCGCCGTGAAAGGGCGGTGTCTTAACCGCTTGACCAAGGGGCCATATAAAATTGTGGTGATCCACCCGAGATTCGAACTCGGGACACCCTGATTAAAAGTCAGGTGCTCTACCGACTGAGCTAGTGGATCAAGAAATATGGCAGGGGTAGCTGGATTCGAACCAACGATGACGGAGTCAGAGTCCGTTGCCTTACCGCTTGGCGATACCCCTACATGGCTCCTCAAGTAGGACTCGAACCTACGACAAATCGGTTAACAGCCGATTGCTCTACCAACTGAGCTATTGAGGAATATTCTTTCCTCCTAAGAGAAAAATGGAGCGGAAAACGAGGCTCGAACTCGCGACCCCCACCTTGGCAAGGTGGTGCTCTACCACTGAGCTACTTCCGCATGACAACAAGTATCTTACCATAGACTCTTAACGTCTGTCAACAGTTTTTACCCATACTGCCTGCATCTTTTTTCCAATAGCGTAATCAGGATGCTTATTTATTATACGTGAAACTGCGGATAAGTGTCAAGACAACAGATTTAAATCAAACCTTTGACCAAAGCATATACGTCTTCGTGAATAGCCCGGGGAGAACGAAGCACTCCCTCTCTTGTACAGTCAATCTTATACCAACCGTACTTGGCGGCCAATCCGACGTAGGCGGCGTGACATTTGCGCAAAAATTCCCGGTCTTTTTCATGAATATCTCCCGTCGTACCGCCCGTCTTACCGGTACGTTCGGACATCAATCTTTCCGTCACTTCTAAAGGCACGTCTAACAGTATGACAGCATCGGGTTCGGGCAAGCCCAACTTTTTAAACTCAAAATCCCATAGCCAGTCCAAGTAAGCATCCTGGTCAGCTTTCCCGGGTATTTTGATCATTTGGTATAGCATATTACTCGTCGTATACCGATCAGCCAAAACGATTCCGCCGGCCTTAAAAAACCGTTTCCATTTCAACTCATAAGAGGCAATACGATCAACGGCATAAAAGGCCGACGCCGCATAGGGATTAATCGTATCCGCATCAGTTCCGAAGTCGCCTCGCAAATACATTTTTACGAGTGCACTCGATTCGCTGTCATAATCGGGGTACGATACCGCTTTAACAGATTTCCCGTCGTCCGCCAGGTGCCGTCGCAGTAATTCGGTCTGTGTCGCCTTACCGCTTCCGTCGCCGCCTTCTATAATAATCAAATGTCCCTTCATGACTTCTCCTCTTCACTTTTCACCGTTTTAATAAAGGTCGCCGTTTTATCTTCACACCCGTGGGGTCCATATCCTTCAGCAATCTTTCTCTGAATATAACGTACACATTGAGCTGTTATCTCTTCCCCCGGTGCCAGAACGGGAATACCCGGAGGATAGAAAATCACGGATTCCGCGGCAATCGAACCGATTGCTTCATCCAATCGTTTGGCAACAGACGGCATATGCCATGCGGCCCGCGGTGCCAAACGCACTACCGGGTCCGGCAAGGGGACTTCCTTCATTTCGACTCTTTCGGTTTTTTCTCCACCTTCGGAAATATGCCGACAAGCTTTGATTAAGGCCTCCGCACTTTCATTATCATCGCCGGGAGTAATTAAACATAAGACATGATGCCCTGACGTCAACTCGGCTTCTATCTTTTCACGACGCAATAACCGTTCCGCTTCAGCCCCTGTAAGGCCCAATCCGGAAAAGTCTATGGTAATTTTCGTTTCATCGAAATCCTGCACACCGTCATATTCTAAAATTTCTTTTCCGAAAACGCGAATTCCCGCAAGAGTATTCAACTCTCGCCGAATACGTCGCGCCGTTTTTAAAGCTTTTTCTTCATCATCATGTCCGTATAGTGAGGCCCGCCGTCTGGCACTGTCTAATGATGCTAAAAACCAATAGTGGGGGCTCGTAGACTGCAGCAAATGCATAGCCGCCGCCACTTTGTCTACATGCACAAAGCCCTTCCGACAATGAAGCATGGACGTTTGGGTCAAAGAACCGCCCAACTTATGAGTGCTCTGTGCCGCCATATCGGCGCCGCATGACAACGCCGTTGCCGGCAAGTCTTCGTGTAATCCGAAATGAGCTCCGTGTGCTTCATCAACAAGAACAAAGAGCTTGTGTCTATGGGCTGCCTCGCACACCGACTTCAAATCGATACAAAGGCCGTCATAAGTCGGATAGGTAATGACTATCCCCTTCGCCTTCGGATGAGTCTCCATCAAATCTTCAATTTCCCTTGTGTCGGGGCCGAGAGAAATTTCCTCTTGCAAGGCAAACCGACTCTTCATATATACAGGTACGGCACCGCTCAAAATAAGTGCATTCATAACACTTTTATGAGCTTCACGCGGAATAATCAATTCATCTCCGTCACCGCATACTGCTAAAATCATGGCCTCAATACAAGCTGTCGTTCCGTTAACGGAAAAAAAAGTCCGACCTGCCCCGTATAATTCAGCAGCCAAATCCATGGCTTCGCCTAAGGGCCCAACCGGATCAAATAGGTCATCCAAGGCATACATAAGCCCCAAATCCCGCCGCAAGGCTGCCCCGAAGAGCTTTTGTTCCTCTGCAGAACTTCCTTTCCCGCCTTTATGTCCGGGCGTATGGTAGGGATAAAAACTTTCTCTGCAATAAGCTTCCAATGCCTCTGTAAAGGGAGCTCGCCCCTGTCTTTTTCTATTCACGGGCCGCCTCCCGGGGAGCTGTCAAAAATTCTTTAAGAAGCTCTGTCGAAAACGCGGGTATCTTTTCCATTTGTCGCAAAGCGGTATGCAAAGATGCATGAATGGGGTATTGATTCAATTCATCGGGCCGGACCCACGCATAGTCCGTGTGTTCTGATGAAATCATAACCTCTTGCCGTGTCGCCGTAGCCGTATAAATCACACCGTTTAAAAACTGACCGTTTCGCTTGCGATACTGCCAGGTTCCGGCAAGTCCGTCAACATGAACGGACAGCCCCGTTTCTTCTTTTACCTCTCTATACAGGCCGTCCAGGAAATTTTCACCGCGCCGTAATCCGCCGCCGGGAAATTCCCAATGGGATACGGTCTTCCCGTCATTTTTCCGCAACAATAAAAGTTTTGCTTCGAAAAAAATCATGGCCTTCACGCTGAGCCCCATGGCAACATCTCTGTCTTGCCCCATAATTACCTCCCCCGAGACAATCGTTAGTTTTAATTACATATTGTATCATATGTCTTTATCCATAGATAGGTCGAGCACGCCAGATGGAAGCGGACTTTACGTAAAACTGTCTATTTACATATCCCGCATATTCTTCATAATATACATAGACAGATAATAAAGGAGGCAGTTTCATGTCTACAAAAAGAGTCTTGGCAATTCATGATTTATGTTCCTTCGGCCGTTGTTCTCTAACGGCGGCAATCCCCGTTATATCAGCCTTGGGAAGTCAGGTTTGTCCCTTTCCGACAGCCTTGTTCAGCAATAATCTTACATACGGTACCTTTAAAAGCACCGATTTATCCGCGACCATGCCGGATATGATGGCAGCCTGGTCGAAATTAAATCTTACATATGACGCAGTCTACAGCGGTTTTCTGGCCGGACCGGATCAGGCAGAAACGGTTAAAGAGGCCGTGTTACAATTCGGTAAGGGCGGTTTGTCCATTATTGACCCGGCTATGGCCGACAACGGCAAATTGTACCCGGTCTTTGACGAGTCCATGATAAAGGCTATGAAATCGCTGATTACCGTAGCCGACTTAATCACTCCCAACTATACGGAAGCCGCACTTCTCTCTGATACGGAAGTTGATTTCTCCGCTACACCTACAACCAAATCAGTCCTTGAAATGTGTAAAACGCTATCAGCTAACGGTCCGCAGCGAATCGTTATCACCAGTGTACCGTCACGAGACGGCATTAAAAATATCAGCTACGATGCTACCACAGCCACCTTCGATGAGGCAGTCACTTATAAGGTAGATTTCAGCACTTGCGGTACCGGCGATATCTTCACGTCCGCACTTACGGGGCTGTTATTGAAAAAAGATGATCTGCATGCTGCAACGGCAGCTGCCACACGCTTTCTTACAAAGGCCATTGAGTTCACAGCCGCCTCCGGAGCGGATCCGCGGGAAGGCGTCCAGGTTGAACCCTGCCTGGCGGATCTCATCGCCGAAAATCGGCCCTAAAAATCCTTTAGTCCATACATACAATACTCAAAAACGGCGAATCCCTTCGGATTCGCCGTTTTTATTAAAACTGCAACATTGAGCTGAGAAAATTCTTCGTTCGTTCATTTTGAGGATGCTCAAATATATCTTCAGGGCGGCCTTCTTCCTGAATAACTCCGTCGGCCATGAAAATAATACGATCCGCCACTTCTCTGGCAAAGGCCATTTCATGCGTTACAATGACCATGGTCATGTCTTCATCGGCTAATTGCTTTATCGTTCGCAACACCTCACCGGTCAGTTCCGGATCCAAGGCCGATGTCGGTTCATCAAACAACATAATGTCCGGTTTCATTGCCAAGGCTCTGGCAATAGCCACCCGCTGTTTCTGACCGCCCGATAAGCTGGAAGGGTAGACATCCCGCTTATCCCATAAGCCGACCTTTCGCAAAAGTTCTTCCGCCAGCGGTAAAATATCCGCATCCTTCATACCTTTTACAACTCGTGGCGCTTCCAGAATGTTATCAAGAACCGTCATGTGCGGAAAAAGGTTAAATGACTGAAAAACCATACCCATGCGACGGCAAATTTGACGTACCTTATCAGGAGATGAGTACACAGTCTTACTTGCCCCCTCAGGTTGTTCAGCCATCACTTCTCCACCCACGCAAATATCACCTTTATCTATTTTTTCCAATTCGCACAAGCATCGCAAAAAAGTACTCTTACCACTTCCCGACGGGCCGATAATAGAAACCACTTCACCTGACTCCATGTGCAAGGATACATCTTTCAAAACTTCCAGGTTACCGAAGCTTTTACCTATATGATTCATCTCAATAAAACTCATATTATCGCCTCCTATCCTTCATATACATTGAAGCGTTTTTCAAGATACATAAAGAAACGGGTCAAAATAAAGGTAAATACCAGATAAAATACAGCCGCTACAATAAAGGCCGTCGTATCGAAGTCTCGCTGTACAATAGAGCGGGTAATGCGCAATACGTCATTCATAGCCAAGATGTAAACTAAGGACGTATCCTTCAGCAAGTTGATGGTTTCATTGGCTACCGGCGGCAGGACGCGCTTTAACACTTGCGGTAATACAATGCGACGCATGGTTTGCGCATATGTCATGCCCAGAACTTTAGCTCCTTCATATTGACCTCGATCAATGGACTGAATGCCGCCTCGAAAGATTTCGGCAAAATATGCGGCATA
>NZ_JAQCUN010000075.1:0-6419 GCF_027685385.1 Megasphaera sp. AF13-6AC | reverse complement strand
ATTCATAAGCTTATGAATGTGTTGCAATTGCTTGTCAACGGAGGGGATACTGTCGTTGTTATTGAGCATAATCTGGATGTTATTAAAGTCGCGGATTACCTTATCGACTTAGGGCCTGAAGGCGGCAACGGAGGCGGTACGATAGTAGCTACGGGCACACCTGAAGAAGTGCGCAAGGTTGCGGCCTCGTATACAGGTAAGTTTCTGGCCCCTGTTTTGGAACGTACAAAAAAATTGATGAAAAAGAAGAGGTAAGTCATGGCCGTCCGTGAAGACGTGTTGGAAAAAATTAAAGAACTGACTACCGAACCCGGCGTGTATTTATGGAAGGACGAAAAGGGACGGATCATTTACGTAGGCAAGGCCGTTAATTTACGCAATCGTGTCAAAAGTTATGTGCGCAAGGACTCGAACAGGGCTGTCAAGGTGGCGGCCATGATGAGTCATGCCGTCGACTTGGAAACAATTGTCGTCGCCAATGAAGCGGAAGCACTGATTTTAGAAAATACGCTTATAAAAAAGCATCATCCGCGTTATAACATTATGTTACGTGATGATAAGACCTATCCCTATATTAAAGTGACGCTTAATGAAGAATATCCTCGCGTTTTTATGACAAGACGCGTCTTACGGGACGGAGCCCGTTACTTCGGACCCTTCGCCGATGCCGGGGCGGTTCATCGCGTTCTGAAGTTGATGCAGACAGCCTTACATTTGCGGACGTGTCGTTCCATGAAGGTGGAACGGCCGTGTTTGCAGTACCATTTAGGACATTGTGAGGCTCCC
This sequence comes from Megasphaera sp. AF13-6AC, assembly GCF_027685385.1. Classification (NCBI taxonomy): domain Bacteria; kingdom Bacillati; phylum Bacillota; class Negativicutes; order Veillonellales; family Veillonellaceae; genus Megasphaera; species Megasphaera sp. AF13-6AC. The sequence goes on along the minus strand of NZ_JAQCUN010000075.1, from coordinate 5,633 downwards.
TGTGTAAACTATATAAGCAAGACCGCTTATCAGAAACAGGCTCGACTGGCTGTGGATGCACTGGAAGGCCGCAATAAGACTCTCTACAGGGAGTTACAGGATAAGATGGAGGCAGCCGCTACGGCGGAACAGTTTGAAAAGGCGGCTATGTATAGGGATCAACTGGCAGCTTTAAAAATCATTCAGGAACAACAGGATATTGTTACTACCGGTGCAGGCGATACGGACGTTATAGGTTTTTATGCCGAAGGAGATAAAACGGCCGTGCAGATTTATACCATTCGCGGCGGCAAGCTTATGGGGCGGGAGAACTTCAGTCTTGATAACAGTAATGATGAATCGACGGCGGCTCTTACCGGGGCCGTATTGGATCAATATTATGTAGAAGGCGTCTTCATACCTCGTGAAATTGTCGTCCCCGATGTAGAAGATAAAGAAGCCTACGAACACCGCTTAGGAGTGCAAAAGGGGAGGAATGTAGACATTATTATTCCCCGGCGCGGAGTGAAGAAACGGCTTCTCGAAATGGCCGAAAATAATGCAAAAGTACTTTGGGAACAACGTCGGTTGCAATGGCGGAATGACAAGAACAAGACGACAGGGGCTGTAGAGGCTCTGGCAAAAGTTCTCGATCTCCCGTGTCTGCCTGTACGCATGGAGTGTTTTGATATTTCCCATACTCAAGGAATTGAAACGGTAGCGTCCATGGTCGTTTTCGAACAGGGTAGACCGGCTAAATCGGAATATCGGCGGTTTAAGCTAAAGACCGTACAAGGAAAGCCGGATGACTTTAAGTCTATGGCCGAAATTATGGAACGCCGTTACAGTGAAAAAGATTGGCCCGTTCCCGACTTGATTATTATTGACGGCGGTAAGGGGCAGTTACATGCGGCACTTCCCGTTATCAGACGGGCCGGAACGGACGCACCGGTCATCAGCTTAGCTAAGCGGATTGAAGAGGTATTCGTTGAAGGTCGCAGTGAATCGATTATTCTCAGTCACCATACGCCGGAGTTACAATTGCTTCAGGCCATTCGTGATGAAGCTCATCGTTTCGCTATTACGTATCACCGTAAACTGAGAGGAAAACGAAGTCTCGTATCCGTCCTTGATCATATTGAGGGGATCGGGCCGAAAAGGCGTAAAGCGGTTTGGCAAGCTTTTAAGACGTTGGATGATATTAAGGCGGCCTCTATAGACGAATTGGCTGCCGTAGACGGTATGAATCGCAGTGCTGCGGAAAATATTTACTATTTTTTCCGCCTGGGTACGGATGAAAAACGAACGATTATCAAAAAAACTTAAGAAAGGCGTTGTAGCGCCTTTCTTTTTTGTTATATAAAATTACGAATGGAAGGCAAGAACGGGTTGACAAAGAAGAAAGTATGCGAAAAAAGCGACCTTTCCGCCATGCGAGTATTTGTCAACAAGCTCTGAATAGGATATAATTAATCAGTATGTGAAGTATGTCTGTATGTTTAGATGGAAGGAGGCGTATTTTCGTGTCCTCGGAAAAACAAAGAACTATCGGCAAACCTGTTTTTTATGAAGGCGTAGGTCTTCATGCAGGATTGCCTGTACATATGACCTTAAAACCCGCAGGAGTTAATGAAGGTATTTGTTTTGTGCGCACCGACTTGCCCGGCAACCCGTCCGTGCCGGCCAATCAGTCGTATGTAACCAACACGATGCGTGCGACGACTCTGGAAAAGGGAGAAGCCAAGGTATTTACGGTAGAACATGTGTTATCGGCCTTGCAAGGTTTGAAAATTGACAATTGTGTTGTCGAAATGGATTCGCCTGAACCGCCTGTAGGTGACGGCAGCAGCGCCGTTTTTGTGGATATGATTAAAGAGGCGGGCGTTGTCGAGCAGGATGCTCCGCGTAATGTATATGCCGTAACGAAGCAACGGGTGGTGCAAGAAGATGATAAATTTATAGCCGTGTTACCTTACGACGGATTTCGTATTACTTTTACGTCCATTAATCCCCATCCCCTGTTAGGAGTGCAGTTTTTCGACAGTGAAGTGACGGAACAGTCTTATATCGACGATATTTGTTATGCCCGCACTATTGCTTTTACGGAAGAGTTGGAAATGATGCGTAAATTGGGCCTCGGCAAGGGCGGTACAATAGAAAACGTTGTCGTATATGATAAGGATACATGCTTGTCTCAATTACGGTCTGATGATGAATTGGTACGTCATAAGGTGTTGGATATTATCGGCGATTTATCCCTTATCGGTAGACCCTTAAAGGGCCATATTATAGCTGTTAAATCAAGCCATAAATTAAACAATTTGTTGGCTAAGTGTATTTATGAAGATATGTAACGGGAGGAATTGAAATGACTTTGGAAGTTACGGATATTATGGAAATTTTACCGCACCGGTATCCCATGCTGTTAGTGGATCGCATTACCGAATTGGAACCTATGAAATATGCTGTAGGTATCAAAAATGCGACTTTTAACGAACAGTTTTTCCAAGGGCATTTTCCGGGAAAACCGGTTATGCCCGGAGTTCTCTTGGCCGAAGCCATGGCACAGGTCGGTGGGGTAGCCTTGTTGTACCCTGAAGAAAACAGAGGCTTAATACCCTTCTTTACGGGTATTGATAAGTTGCGTTTTCGTCACCCCGTTCGACCGGGTGACCAGGTTATTATGCGGGCCGATATTATCAAAATTAAAGGTCGTATGGGAAAGGTTACGGCACAGTGTCGCGTAGGCGATACGGTTTGTGCTGAAGGGGAATATCTTTTTGCTCTCATGCCCGGTCAGAAAAAATAAAAAAAGCTGAAAATCGACGAATAAGACAGAAAATCCGGTAATCGATAAGATACGGAGCCGTAATCGGCTGTATTTCCGGTTATAAAAATTTCTTAAAACGGGATTATATAAAAAATTCAGACGTACGGCACCGCCTTTCGGTGCAAAGGATATTGAGGAGTGACATTCATGACCGACGAAAAAGAAAGAGAATCTGCCGACCTTATTCATCCGACAGCTATTATCGACCCTAGAGCTGAGATCGGAAAAGGCGTAAAAATCGGTCCTTATGCCGTTATAGGGCCTAATGTAAAAATCGGCGACGGTACGGAGATTATGTCGCATGTCGTTATTGACGGATGGACAACAATCGGTAAAGATTGCCGCTTTTTCCCGAGTGCATCCATCGGCTCGGAACCGCAGGATCTAAAGTTTAACGGTGAGAAAAGTTATGTCATTATCGGTGACCGCTCCGTATTTCGTGAATTTGTAACGGTTAGCCGCGCTACGGGTGAAGGTGAAGAAACCCGTATCGGTAACGACTGCCTGTTTCAGGCTTGTACGCATGTTGCCCATAATTGTATAGTAGGCAATCACGTTATTATGAGTAACTGTGCCGGCTTGGCCGGTCACGTTACTGTAGAAGATCGTGTCGTTATCGGCGGCATTGCAGGCGTACATCAATTTGTCAAGGTGGGTCGAAATGCCATGATCGGCGGCTTGGCCAAAGTCGTTCAGGATATACCGCCTTTTGTTATTGCCGACGGACAACCGGCGCGTATTATCGGTTTAAACAGTGTCGGGTTGGCACGTGCCGGTATTTCCGAAGAAACGCGACGGGAGCTGAAAAAGGGGTTCCGCCTCTTATACCGTTCGGGCCTTAACCTGGGTCAGGCCATCGAATCGATGGAACAGGAATTAAACAGTAGTGAAGAAGTAGAACACTTATTACGTTTTTTGCGCAATGCGGAACGCGGTATTTGCAGAGGGGCTAAAGACTGATAAAAAGGGCAGGTAAGCGTTGTCTTGCCTACCCTTTTTTGCTATATCCGTGCTGACAGAAAATGTCGTTTTTTGGTATAATAAAATGCACTATACATTAATGTAAGGATGGTATACATGGGTAAAGTCGGTTTATTGGCAGGCGTCGGAAATTTGCCTGTCGAGTTTTTGCGTGCCGCCCATCAAATGGGGCATGAAGTAATAGTTATTTCCGTCGTGCCCGATACGGCGGCGGCCTTAAAGACCGAAGCGGACGCATACTACGAGATTAATGTGGCGAAGCTTGATAAGATTATTAAGACTTTGCTCCGTGAAGGCGTTACGGACGTTACCATGATCGGTAAGGTAACAAAAGAAATTCTTTTTAAAGGTATAAAATTTCCCGATTTTCGGGCCGTGAAGCTTTTAGCGAAGTTGCGTAATCGCAAGGACGATACGATTATGCTGGCCATTGTCGACGAATTGGCGAAAGATAACCTTGTGGTTGCCGATCAAACGGTATACTTGAAACCGTTGATGCCGCCGCCCGGTGTTTTGACAAAACGAAACCCGACAGAAGAAGAAAAGGAAGATATTCGTTTTGGGTTTGAAACGGCCAAGGCTATGGGCGGCATGGATATAGGACAGACTGTTGTAGTGAAGCACAAGGCGGTCATGGCTATTGAAGCGATTGAAGGAACCGATGCGTGCATTCGTCGCGGCGGTGCATTGGGAAGATGCGGTGCCTGCGTGGTAAAGGTAGCCAAACCGAATCAGGATGTACGTTTTGACGTGCCGGCCGTAGGTAAACAGACACTCTTATCCATGATTGAAAGCGGATGTACGCTTTTGGCAATGGAAGCGCATAAAACCCTGTTTGTAGAGCAAGAAGAAGTATTGGCACTGGCAGATGAGCATCGTATTTGTATTTGTGCCGTTGACGAATCATATTAATGAGGAGAGCCTATGAAAATCATGCTTTCCGCCGGCGAAGCGTCCGGTGATTTACACGGTGCCAATCTTGCCGAAGCATTGAAAGCCGTAGATCCGCAGGTTGAGTTAATCGGTATGGGTGGCGAACAAATGCGTAAGGCCGGTGTCCGCATTGTGTATGACATAAAAAATCTCGGTGTTATCGGCATCGGAGAGATTATAAAAAAGATACCTTTCTTTTATAAATTGCGCACTTTTTTAGTCAATACGATGAAAGAAGAAAAACCGGATGCATTGGTTTGCATCGACTATCCGGGGTTTAATATGAAGCTCATCGAAAAGGCTAAGGAGGCGGGAATTCCTGTAATTTATTATATTCTGCCGACTATTTGGGCCTGGCATAAGAGCCGCGGCAACGTTATTGCCGAATATACGGATTTGGCCGTATCACTTTTTCCTTTTGAAGCCGAAATGTATAAGAAAATGGGTACGAACGTTGTGTATGGCGGACACCCTCTGCTGGATACGGTAAAGCCGTCCATGTCGAAAGACGAGGCGTATAGCTTTTTCGGTTTACAACCGGAGAAGAAGACCGTACTTTTTATGCCCGGCAGTCGTGTACAGGAAGTACAAAGCTTATACGGAAAAATGTTGGCGGCAGGAAAATTGTTGAAGGACAAGGTTGAAGGGTTGCAGTTTATGGTTCCGAAGGCTTCTACCATTGACAGACATATGTTGGAAGAAGCCGCGCGAGAAGCGAATTTAGAGGTTCATATAGGCGAAGAACGGGTATATGACATGATGAATATAGCCGATGCGGCTATTTGTGCGTCCGGCACGGCTACTCTTGAAACCGCCTTAATGGGAGTACCGACCCTTTTGGTATATCGTGTTAATGTATTGACCTACTGGTTATCAAAGATTTTGGTTCACTTGGACAGTATCGGGTTAC
>NZ_JAQCUN010000074.1:5656-6481 GCF_027685385.1 Megasphaera sp. AF13-6AC | reverse complement strand
ATAACGGTATAGTTGATCAGTTCTTTCCGTGTCGGCCAGATGACCTTCTTCATTTCCGTTTTTACGCCTTGTAGGAATCGGCCTGACTCTTTTTTCTTTTTATTCTTTTGTGCTGCTTTTTGTGCTGCTGAAAGTGACATATAACCTCTCACATTCAAAAAATAATTTTAAGATTCAGGCAATTACTTTGTTTCTTTATGTAACGTTTCTTTCTTGCAGAACGGGCAATATTTCTTCAATTCCAAACGATCGGGATTGTTTTTCTTATTCTTATTCGTCCGATAGTTACGGTTTTTACACTCTGTGCATGCCATCGTAATAGCTGTACGCATTCCTAACACCTCACTTCATTAGATAGTCAAAAACCTACTTTTTGCGCAAGACTGCTTATATAACTTACCACAAAGAGCGGTCTGACGTCAAGAAAAGCGGCAACTTAAAAAAGCTAGGCGGAATCTGCGCACCTAACTTTCTTTACTCTACACCAATCTACGAAGCCTGTCAACGTACCGTTGCCCTCATATACTCATATATATGAATTTTATTATTTCGTTACCTGTGTATTTTTGTAATTGACAACTCAAAATAATGCATTTACAATATATTCATCTTAAAAATACATTTGTCCTTTGTAAAAGGACTGAAGGAGTTGTTCTTATGCATTTCAATTTCGGCTTACTGGCAAAACTGCTTGCCGGTATCGTCGGCGGCATCATCCTCGGCTCTCTGGGCTCGTGGTTCGGCTTCCAGGACGCAGTAGCCTATGAAGGGTTTATTCGTCTGCAAATGAGTCCCGAAATGCCGAACTGCAAGAGGAGGTACAGA
>NZ_JAQCUN010000074.1:0-5646 GCF_027685385.1 Megasphaera sp. AF13-6AC | reverse complement strand
AGCACTTTTTTATCATTCCTCATTCCTTTACTTATCGTCTCTTTCGTAGCTGTCGGTATGGCCGATTTAGGTAAACAGGCTAATAAGCTGCTGGGACTTACGGTTTTTCTCGCCTATGCATCCACTATTTTAGCCGGGTACATCGCTTATTTCTTCGGAGTTTCCATATTACCGAACTTTATTCATCCCTTCTCCGGCTCCGTGGCCGATGTCAACCCGTACGATCCCTTCCTGACCATTAAGGTTACACCTGTATTCGATGTTATGACAGGCCTTATGCTTGCCTTTATCTTAGGTATCGGCATGGCTAACCTGAAAGTCGGCGCTGCCGGAAAGCTCTTAAGTGTATTGCGCGAGGTCCGCGATATTATCACTAAGGCTCTGACTAAAATTATCATTCCTTTAATTCCTATATATGTCGGTTCTTTATTCTGCAAGTTGGCCGCACAGGGAAAAATTGTAGCAACGGCTAAAATTTTTATCGGCCTGTATGTGTGCATACTTCTCTTACAGGTTCTGTACCTCCTCTTGCAGTTCGGCATTTCGGGACTCATTTGCAAACGAAATAACTTCAAATACATTCCCCGAATTTTACCGGCTTACTTTACAGCTGTAGGTACGCAATCTTCAGCTTCCACCATTCCGGTCAACTTGAAGTGTGCCCATAATTGCGATATGTCCGAAGGGGTTGCCAACTTCTGTATCCCCTTGTGTGCCACCATTCACCTGGCAGGTGATACGATTTGTCTGGTTCTGGGCACAATGGGTATTATGATGGCCATGGGCATGGATGTCAGCTTAACCTTATTCACGCCTTATATCTTCATGCTCGGCGTCACAATGGTCGCCGCACCGGGCGTCCCCGGCGGCGGTGTTATGGCTGCCTTGGGAATTATTACTTCCATGCTCGGCTTTACGGAACCGATGCAACAACTCATCATTTCTCTCCACTTCTCGCAAGATTCCTTCGGCACGGCTACAAACGTAGCCGGCGATCAGGCCCTGTCCATGATTGTCGACAAGGTTCGCGGTCACAATATCGATACTGTCGGAGACAGCGGCGAAGCTTCCGCCTAATCCTAATCATACCGAAATAAGGAAACCTCACAAGGTTTCCTTATTTTTATGTGTTATTTTACTTTCTAAAGACTATCCTCCCCATGCATGCAACACGCGGTCGGTACCGGGATTGTCCCATGCAAGACCGGTGCCGCTTCGAATAAAGTGACCCGTCATTAAAAAGACCGGCCACTTTATTCGAAGTCCTTTAAATTCCTCTTATTTTTCTTTTCTTACTTTCACAAAAGTAATATACTATACGTATTATTTTTTATTATTTAATAACAGGTCAGGGGTGACTTTCTTGACAAACTGTTCATCAGTCATACGCGGAACCGCCTTCCACAGTACAGGCCCGGACTCATTTGATATACTGGAGGACCACCTGTTTCTTATTGACGAGGCGGGAGTCCTCGATAATGTAGTTTCTCCGAAGGATGACAGGTACGATAATATTCTTCGCCAGTCGGAGGACGAAGGTTCTCTACATCGACTGAAATCACAACAATATTTGTTGCCCGGATTCATCGATACCCACGTTCATGCGCCTCAATGGGCCCAAGTAGGCAAGGCGCTGGATGCGGATCTTCCTATTTGGCTTAATGACTATACCTTCCCTCTGGAAGCCGCTTATAAAAACACGGATTTTGCCGAGACGATTTATAAAGACCTGGTTCGAACTCTTTTGGCAAACGGCACGACGACGGCCCAATATTTCGGTTCCGTCCATAACGAACCTAATAAGGTTTTAGCCGAAATTTGTGCTTCTGAAGGCCAACATGCTTATATCGGTAAAGTAGTTATGGACTTGCCGTCTCAGTGCCCCGATTATTATCGTGATCCGTCTCCACAAGCGGCACTGGATGCTACGGAAGACTTTCTCACTTATTGCCGCGACCTGAACGGCCGGACACGGCAAGACATAATCGGCGTCGTTACACCGCGATTCATTCCTACGTGCAGTGACGAAGTCCTTTACGGCCTGGGCGACTTGGCCCGCCGCTATGACGCGCCCGTTCAATCCCACTGTTCCGAAGGAGACTGGGAACACGCCCATGTACTGGAACGAACAGGCCTAAGCGATACGCAAGCTCACTTAAAATACGGGCTATTGACGAATAAAACAACGCTGGCGCACTCCGTCTACTTAAGCGACTCCGACGCAGAGTTGTACAAAGAACACGGTGCTGCCATTGCCCACAGTCCCTTATCCAACATCTTGTTTGCCGGAGCCGTCTGCCCGGTCAAACGCCGTTTGGAACAAGGGCTCAGCATATCATTGGCCACAGATATTTCCGCCGGCTATACGCCGTCTATGTTTGATTCCATGCGTCAGGCTATTTTATCGTCGCGCCTCCTTTCTACGGGAACCGATTTTTCAAAATCTCCGATAGAGCGAGGCGGCATCCCCGCTAGCGTCATCGATTTCAGACAAGCCTTTTACATGGCTACTGTCGGCGGGGCTACCGCCCTGCACGTCAATGCCGGCCAATTTCGTAAGGGCTGTCGCTTCGATGCCTTTGTTTTCGACTGTCTGGCTTCGCAAAGTCAGACTCGCCAATATGATACCGACTCATTGGCAGATATGTTGCAAAAAATAATTTTTACAGGCCAACGGCAAAACATTACAGCCCTCTGGGTCTCGGGAAAACCCGTTTCATTGCATTAGGAGGATTTATGTCTACAGAAGAAGCAAAAACTCAACACTACGAAGGATCTTTACTCGTTCAGCCTGACGAGGCTTTACCGCCCGTACAATCCCTTTTACTCGGCTTGCAACATTTGCTGGCCATGGATATTTACGTCGTTCCCTTTATCGTTGCCGGCATTTTATCCTTATCTGTTCAGGAATCGGCCTTCCTCATTCAGGCAACCTTTATTGCCAGCGGTTTAGGCACGCTTATACAATCTCGTTTTCTCATGAAACTTCCCGTCGCTCAGGGACCGTCCTATGTTCCTATCGGTGCCATTGCCGGCATCGCCTTGGCTCACGGCACGGGTATTGACAGCTTGGCCGCCGTATTCGGAGCCATTCTCGTCGGCAGCCTCATTGTTTGTGTTCTCGGCATGACGGGTATTGTCCGCAAGGCCATTAATTACTTCGTACCGCCTCTCGTCGGCGGTACGATTATCTTCGTCGTCGGGCTGTCCCTCATTCCCATAGGCTTAAAAGACAATATATTTACGGTTCACGGTGCCGGTACAATTACGGAAAATATCATTCTGGCTCTCGTTTCCGGAGGTGTCCTTACCGTTTGCGTTATGCTCGGCTTGCACATGGGTAAAAAGGGCAATTGGTTGCGTATCGGCTCTGTTATTATAGCCCTCGTTGCCGGATGCCTCGCAGCCGCACCTATGGGACGCTTTTCTTTGGATGCCGTAGTAGCGGCTCCTTTATTTTCGGTTCCCCACCTGGCTTTCGCATCATTCCCCGTCATCTTCGACATTCCCGCTATCATTACTATGATTCTCATCTACATTGTTCTTTTGGCCGAAACTACGGGAACCTGGTTCGCCGTCAGTTCCGTCATTGAACGCCCCTTGACGGATGAACAATTAGACAAGGGGATTTTAGGCGAAGGCCTGAGCTGCTTTATCGGCGGCCTCTTTGGCGGTACACCGGCTACGGGCTATTCTACAAATGCCGGTCTCATCTCAATTACAGGTGTAGCCAGCCGTCACGCTTTTTACGGTTGTGCCTTTTGGATGATTGCCTTCGGTCTGTCCAATAAACTGGCCATGCTTATCGCATCTATTCCCGCTCCGGTTATCGGCGGTATTTTTGTCATCGTTTCATCAATTATTGCTTTAAGCGGTTTCCGTGTTATTCGCCGTCTCGAACTTGATGAACGCAACATGTTTATCATCGGCTTACCCATCATTACGACCTTGGCTCTTTATTTATTGCCTCAAGACTATGTGGCGTCTTTGCCGCAGTTATTGCGTTATCTCTTAAGCTCTTCCATAGCTACGGCAGCAATGGTTGCTATTGTTCTCAACAAGGTATTGCCGCAAAAACTCAATTTATATAACGAAAAAGACTAATCAGCTCTATTGAAAAGGATGTGACATTTTTGCCCGATTCATCTTATAAGCATTATCGCCTCGGCTTTTTTGCAGCTTGCAGCAGCTTTATCATTTGGGGTACCTTACCGCTTTACTGGTATTTCCTTTCCCACGTAGAAGCCGGAGAAATTCTCTCACATCGCATTGCCTGGTCTTTTGTCTTTATGCTCTTCGTCCTCATCTTCGCAGGGCGCAAACAACTGAAAGAGGACCTTGCCTTCCTGCGCGAAAAAACGAGTCGCATTCTCCTGCTCCTGACAGCTGCCGTTCTGGTAACCGCCAATTGGTTGACCTACATTTGGGCGGTTACGCACGGTCATGTTATCGACACAAGCATCGGCTACTATTTGAACCCGCTTCTATCCGTACTTTTGGGCGTTGTCATGCTTTCCGAAAAGCTGAGTACGCCGAAACGAATCAGTATCGTTCTTGCCGCCATCGGGCTGGCACTCATGACTTGGCAAGGCGGGCACTTTCCTTGGCTGGCTTTACTCTTGGCCGGGACCTTCGCTCTCTACGGGGCCGTCAAAAAAATGCTCCATCTACAGCCGATTTCGAGCATCACACTGGAAACACTTATTGTCTTGGCCCCGTCAATCGTATATATTTACAACCTTCATTCGAATTCATCCGGCCATTTTTTAACGAGTGACGTAACAACCACCTTCTTATTATTGGGTGCCGGTATCGTTACGGCCGTTCCCTTATTGCTCTTTTCTTACGGGGCCAACGAATTACCTTTAAATGTACTCGGGTTTATCCAATATATCAGCCCTACACTGGCTTTCGTCTGGGGAATTTTCTTCTTTCACGAGCCCTTCGGTACGGATAAACTCATGGCCCTCTCTTTTATTTGGATATCCTTAGTTATCTTTACTATCGGTGAGCGCCTGCAAATAAGCCGGTCAACATATAAACAAAAAAAGCGGTCATAGCCGTCACGCAATGACCGTAAAAAAACCGTTTGCCCTTGGGCAAACGGTTTTTTATTACCAGCGAGTAGCCAATGCACCTGCCGCTACCCAAATAAAAGGAGCGACAATGGAGCATACCAGGGATACAAAGAAAGCTACAATAATCATAGTGTCCGTCGGACTGGCCGGCTTACCGATACGTGCCGCTTCTTCCGACGTAAGTCCCACATAATTTGTCTTACGCCCGTAACGGTTCATAATAGCCTGGCCTTCAGAACAAATGAGATATAGGAAATAAAACTCTCCGAAAGGTACGAAATTCACAAGAATCCACGCACCGGACCGCCCCACATCGTGTAATCGCCTTACGTTTAAGCAAAAAGACGGAATAAACAAAACGAGGCCGAATACAAAGCACACAATGCTGAGTGCCACATACAGACTCATGGATATATTAGCCGATATGGCGGCAACAAACCATATTAAGGATAAAATGACGGCACTAACGCTGTAAAATTTAAAATACTCACCGCGTGAAGCTCGCCCTTCTATGGTGGCAAATTTTTTCGTCATTACGTACTTAAAGTTTTCCCAAAAACCTTTGCCG
>NZ_JAQCUN010000073.1:0-6633 GCF_027685385.1 Megasphaera sp. AF13-6AC | reverse complement strand
TTACTGGCAGCAGGAAATTTCCTTTGTCGCTACGGACTGTTTTTGATCGGTGCGGCAGTGATGACAGGAATTCTGATATATAAGTTATTGCAAAGGAGGCGATATAGAGAAAGGATAGAAGAATTATTGTGGCGAATCGGGCGGATACGCACATTCTTTTTGATTTGGTCATGGCAACGCTTCAGTATGATTTTGGCCGTTCAGTTGTCCGGAGGCATTCCGATAATTTCGGCACTCGGAGATGCCCTTTCGGCTGTTCCGTCAGAAGTGTTCAAGGGGCATATTGTGCGTACGATTCATTGTCTGGAGAACGGCATGTCTTTCAGTACCGCCGTCAAGTCGGGAAGATTCGGGACATCTTACGTCGAGACTATGTTGCGTGTCGGCGAGTCGACGGGAGACTATGATCGCGTTCTCCGGACCGTTTCCGCTTATTACGGGAAGCGGCTCCGAGAAACGAGTACAGCCATTCGCAAGGCTGCCGAGCCGCTTATGTTGGTTCTCACGGGAATTGTAACCGGATTTCTCGTAACGGCCTTGTTATTGCCGCTTCTGGATATGATTACAGCCGTGAACTGAAGAAATGGAGATGATATGATGAAGATTGCAAGTTTTCGTATAACGCCTGTAAGAAACGGGTTTTCACTTTTGGAAATGCTGGTTGTTGTCAGTATCATTTTAATTTTGGCTACCGTCGCCGTTCCCAAGTTTATGTCTGCCGGAAAGACGGCGAAAATAGCAAAAATCAGTGCGGACATCCGGACGATTGATAATGCGGCGGCATTGTATGAAATCGATAAAGGGAAATATCCCGAAACGGTGGCCGCTTTGGCTACAAAGGATACAAACGGTAAGGCATATCTGCAATTCGAGCCCAAGCTTCCTGACGGAACTGTATACAGCATAGGCACGGACGGCGTCGTGTCGGGAACTTTTGACGGGAAGACTTATACGTCACAAATGGAAGATATTAAAAACGGAGGCTAAAAAATTTCGTGGCGACTTGGATACTTAATAACTATGAGAATCTCTATGTTGCAGCTATGATGATTTTGTCCGTAATTTTTATCGTATGTGATATGAAATGGTATTGGATTCCCGACCTGCTTTTGTTAATTCTTGCAGGTATTCAGGGACTGTACCTGTCGGTTCATACAGTACAACCGAATCTTGCCGTTATGGCGGGAAGTGTGATCTTTATGATTGCTTTACATGCCGTGGCACCGCAGCAAACGGGTTCGGGAGATGTTAAGCTGTTTGCCCTGTTAGCTCCGACTTGCGACGGGATCGGAGCCTATCTTATGTTGGTGGCGGCCTTTGTGACAGGTGCTTGTGCGGCCTTGCCGGTAAGATTTATCAAAAAGAATACACTCGTTCCCTTTGCTCCCTTTATTTTAGGAGGGTGGTGGGTTGTCGGACAATGGGGAGCTTTCTTAGAGGATATTCTTTTATGAAGAAAAACGGGTACTTGCTGACAGAGTTGATAGTAGTTCTGGCATTGGCGGCTATTGTTTCGACAATGGCCGCCCCTGTAGCCGTGCATAGGCGACGGAGTCAATATGCCGTTGATACGACTGTCAGTGAATTAGTGGCGGAAATACGATGTCTGCGTACCCGGTCAATAGGAAATCGAGGTCAATACGGAGCAGGGAAATTATATGTACGCCCGAAAGAATATGTACTTACAACGGATCCCCTTACAGTTCGTAAGGAGCAGGCATTTCCGAAAGGTGTTTCGGTTAAGGGAACGGGTATTGTATCTTTTGACGGAGACGGACGTCCGGAAGGAAAGACGATGCATCTTGTTGTTGAGACGGATGATGAGCGGTATAAAAGACATATTATCATTGCGGCCCAGACGGGGCGCATTCGAACGGAGTAAGAACGGCTTTATTTTTGCCGATGCATTGATAGCCTTAAGTGCGGGACTTCTCATTTTTACGGCCGTAAGTGTTTGCCAGAATCGTGCTTTGATTTTATTGCATAGAGCTTGTCAAATGCGAGCGGTAGCTACCGTAGGCAGATGCGAGATGGAAGCGTTATGCATAGGTAAAAGATGTAAATATACAAAAGACTTGGCCGAAAAATACGGCATACGTGTAGAAGCATTAGTAGAAGATACGAATTCATCTACGCTTTATAAGGTGGTTATGACAACGCGGGATGGTGAAAAATATGTTCTTACTACACACAAGACGGCAGAGCGGTAAGGGCTTCTTTTCAGTTGAAATCATCCTATATGCTTGTATCGCCTGTGCGACAACCCTTATTTTTTCAACTTTGTTTACGAACAGTGTAAAAAGGTATAAAGAAGCTTATAGCAGAGAGTGTCTGTTGCGACAGGCTGTCATATGTGAAGAAACGGTTCGACACGAACTGCGTTATGCGGAAAATGTACGAGTCAGCGGCAAAACGGTCACCTATACGGATGAAAACGGAAAACATGCCGGTTTTACGGTGCATAAGTTCGGACTGTATAAAAAATTGAATAACGGGACGGTTCAGCCACTGACGGGTGATGATGACGGGGCAGGGCAACATACGGCCGTCTTTGTAGAGCCGTATGGGGGAGAAGCGTTTTTTCAAAAAGATGAAGAAGCGATTGTCATGCATTTTATGTTGAAAGACAGGGTTACTGAAGAAGAACAGGAATGTTGTGTGTATGTCGTACCCTTAGCCACTGCATGGAAGGATGAATATGGTAAGAACTCGTAGAAACGGTTTTATGACCTTTATTATTTTAGGACTTTCCTTGGCGGCTCTAAGTATGACTGTGGCCTTTTCCCGGTCCGCCTCGGCGGAGCTCGGTTGCCAAGCCGAATACCTGCGGGGAGCGGAAACGGAATACAGGGCTGAGGAATCTCTTTTTAAAGCTTATGATATGTATTGTAAGGGACAGTTTTCGCCATTTACGGAAGAAGATGAAAAAGTTAAGACCCGTGTCAAAATAAGGGAAGCGACGAAGGGCGATTATATATTGGAAAGCTGTGCTCTTTGCAAGGTTGACGGTTGTATAAAAACTTGTTCTTTGAAATTTACGATGAGGGACGGGAAGGGGATAATACGGTGGATACACTATTAAAGAGCGGTACTTTCAGGCGTTACAGTGCCAGGCGACAGGCCGTTATCTGGCCTGAGGAAACGCAGTGTCGTGTTGTTCGTTGCGAAAAAAATGCATGGCGACAAGTTGTAGCACTTCAGGCGTCGGTTACAGAGACTCCGGGAAAACGAAAAGACGGTAATACGGCGCTTATGGTGGAACACGTTATCGATCAGTATGCTCTGAAAGGATATTTGTTGACCGTTGTATTGGGTGACGGAAACTTAATTGTCCGCTCGGTGTCTTTACCTACGGCATCACGCAAAGAGGCCGGTCAGTCCGTGGCTTGGAGCGGAATGATATTAGACAGTACCGAAGAATATGTTTATGATGCCGTCAGGACGGGAGAAGAAAAGCTGCAGGGAGAATATAACTGGTTGGCTGCCGCTTATCCGGCGAATACAGTGGAATCCGTCATTCGTTGCTGTAGAGAAAAGGGATGTTTGTTGGATAGAATTGATATATTACCGGCTCTTATTGGGAAATTGTATCCCTCATATGAGGGAAGCGTATCCATTACGGATGACGGTAAAAGGCACATTACAGTCCTTAATAAAAGAAATGTTTGCGCATATACTTGTGAAGACGACCCGGGAGTCGATCATACCGTGGTTCCTCCTGAGAGAGACGATCGAGCAGAGGCCTTAAGTAAAAAATGGCAGGTAGCGTTTGAAGCCATGCCTTTATTAATGGGGTTATAGTTATGGAGTTTGATTTAAGCCTCTCTTTTAGAGAATCGAAGGGGCACGAAAAGACGGTTCGTAATCTGTTTATAGCTGCTCAAGTAGCGGTTTCATTCATTCTTGGTATAGCTCTTTTGTACGGCTGCGGTTTAGAAAATGTAGGCAGAAAGATACGGTCCGAAACGTCGGGAGAAGCTATACGCCAGTCGGAAATTCATAAAAAATCTGCCGAAAATTGCAGGCGAGCGGCGAAAGAACTGAAGGAACGGTTGGAAGAAAAGACGGACTCGGCCGCTTTCTTAGTACATATAGGAGAAACAAAACCTGAAAATATTACCTTCCTTAAATGCGAAAAACGAGGTAATGCTTTAGTTGTTACGGGAGAAACGAAAAAGAAAGAAGAGATTTCACATTGGCAAAATGCGTTAAAGGCTAAGACGGAAAATTCCGTGTGGCGTGTCGGAAAAACTGAAGAACGGGAAGGAGTGACTCATTTCGAACTGGTTAAAGAATAAGTTTTCAGTATACAAAGACAAGTCGTTAGACGCGTATATAATCGGTTTATTTTTAATAACTCTGATTCTATGTGTCTTTGCAATTATGCGTGACATAGCTTTGTACGAGGCCTGCGTGCACTTAGGGAAAAACCGACTTGCGTCACAACAACTTAAGAACCGTGAAGAGCCGGCGTTTACCCCCTTTGTCTTAGATGATAATACGGATATTCCCGTTATGGCGGAAGAATTGGCGCGTAAAAATTCCGTTACCGTTACGGACTTACACAGTCTTTCTAGCGGCAAAGATGAAGGCTACGAAGTGACGGCTTGCGGGAGCTATGCTGATTTTATACGCTTTCTCAACGATATGGATTGTCTGATGCCGCCCGTGTTCGTGGAAATTACGCATTTGGAGTCGGGACGAGACGGAAATAGAGCGGCAGGAATAATGAGCATTGATGTTCGCTCCGGTTCGGTGAAAAGGGAAAATAAAAGTAAAAAATGAGTAAAAAGCAGCACTGAATGCATATTAATCACCAAAGTATGCATAAAAAGTACTGCTTTTTTCTATTTACAGTGTTATCTTTCCTTATTTTTTGCTATAATAGTAGACAATTCATACGTATAGTTTTTCAGAGTCTGCGCAGGGGGGACAGATGATGAAACGTAACATTGTACTTGTAGGCATGATGGGCAGCGGAAAAAGCCATATCGGCCGCAAGCTGGCACAACGCCTGAAGTGGCAGTTCGTCGATACGGATCGACGACTGGAACGGGCTGTAGGCATGACTATTGCCGAATTTTATAATGAGGCGGGGGAACCGATTTTTCGGGAAAGGGAAATCAATATTCTTCATCAAGTAAGTCGTTATCATGAAGCGGTTATTTCTTTCGGCGGCAATTTTCCCATGAATGTCGATACGTATCGGATTCTTCATCGAAACGGAGTTATTGTGGCCTTGTCGTCCGAACCGTATCGAGTGGAGGAGAGAGTCGGCAGACATATCGGTAAGAGACCGACTGTAGACTACGACGATTTACACAACTTTGTACGAACGATGATGAAGCAGTGGGAAGACGTATACCCCTATTGTGATTTTACGATTGACACGACTCGCGGCGGTGCCTCTTATATTGTCGATACGATTGTTGAAGCAATTCATAAGGAAAAGATACAGTTTGCCAAGCGAGATCGGGGAGGAAAGACGCATGAACATTAATAAAATCGCCGTTTTAACGAGTGGCGGAGATGCACCGGGCATGAATGCCGCTATTCGCGGCGTTACCAGATATGCTATTTATAAGGGTCTGAGCGTAGAAGGCATTGTCCGCGGTTACGGTGGTTTGTTGGATGAAGATATAAGGTCTCTTGATCGGCGTTCTGTAGGAGAAATTATTCAACGAGGCGGAACTTTTTTACGTACTGCCCGTTGTCTCGAATTCATAGAACCCGAAGTACAGAAAAAAGCCGCTGAATTTCTACGTTCCCGCCAAATTGACGCCTTGGTAGTTATCGGTGGGGACGGCTCCATGAAAGGGGCTGAAGCACTTAGTCGTTTAGGGATTCCTACCGTTGTTATTCCCGGTACTATTGACGGTGATATGGTCGGGACGGAATATACGGTCGGTTTCGATACGGCTGTGAATACAGTGCTTGATTCGATCAATAAGATTCGTGATACGGCTTATTCGCATGACCGTGTAGCTGTTATTGAAGTCATGGGGCGTCATGCCGGTTTCATAGCTCTTTATTCAGGGATGGCCTCGGGAGCGGAAATTGTTTTGACGCCCGAACATCCTGTCGATTTTCAGGCCGTTTGTAGCCATCTTTTGGAATCACACAGCATGAATAAGATGAGCAGTATTATTGTTGTTGCCGAAGGAGCCGCTACGGGTACGGAAGTGGTCGATTATATTAAAGAACACACGTACCTACAGGCTAACTTGACTGTTCTGGGTTATGTGCAACGCGGCGGTTCACCGTCAGCTTATGACTCGATTATGGCCGGCCGTTTTGCGCAGAAGGCGGTTGATGTGCTGTTGGAAGGGAAGTATAACTGTGTTGTCGGCTCCGTCGGCAGGCAAGTCGTCGCCACACCGTATGAAGAAGCGGATAAGATTCGATTTGTATTTGATGAAGGCCTGTATAATCTGGTGCATCAGTTGGGTAGATAAATTTAAGGAGTGAAGGTGCTATGAATTTCGATTTAATATGGAATTCTCTGCCGTTACTATTATTGGGTGCGGCTATGACAATCAAAATTACAGCTATTTCCGTAGGTATCGGCTTTTTATTGGGTCTTATTATCAGCGTTTGCCGATTGTCGGGAATCAAGCTGTTAAAAGCTGTCAG
>NZ_JAQCUN010000072.1:875-6670 GCF_027685385.1 Megasphaera sp. AF13-6AC | reverse complement strand
CGGCGAGCTTCCTTTGCCAGACGGATAGAAGCCGTAACGATATCGTCCAGATTATCCGGGTATTTCAGGCGATTGGCGCCAAAGGTATTCGTGTTAAAAATATGACAGCCTGAATCCAAGTATTGTTTGTGTAAGTCTATAATGACATCGGCGCGGGTTAAGTTCCACGTTTCAGGCAATTCACCGGGTTTGAGACCGGCGGCTTGTAAGAGAGAACCGGTCCCGCCGTCGAAGAACAGACGTTCCTTGCCGAGGCGTTTTCTTAAATCTTGTCTCATTTATAATTCTCCTAAACAGGTTAATTTCATGTTAGAGTCGGAATTCACAGTCACCTTTTGTGCAAAAGCGGCATTTTTCGACATTCGTATTTTCAGTTTCTTGTGTTGATACGCCGGCTCCGGGTCTCGTAGCTTCCCAAGGATTAACTACGTCGGCTAAGTATACGGATTCGTCCTTTACGGGTGTTTCTTTCGTACAGCCTATAAAGGCTGTAACCGATTTGGACGGCACCATGAGAAGAGTGTTCGTCAAGGTTATGCCGCAGGTCTTGGGAAGTTGCAGAATGCGTGAAAAGTCGCGCTGCAAGTCTATGGGCAGGTCTCCGTAGCCCGGCGAGAAGCGAGGACGAAGTTTGTAGCCCTCCGCCGCAGCCTGAATTTTCAGCTTCGTATTCAGCTCATCTACGTAAGCTTCTATCATTTCCGCACCGGCAGCCTGGTAGATGAGGGCATCAATCATGCCGCCCACTTCGCCCCGCTTAATGAGGCGGTCGATGCCGATGCCGACTGTAGCGGCAAAAAGGTATACATAGTCGCAGCCGCTAAGGTTCTTATACAAATGTTTGGAGTAAATCGTAAGACCGGCCGTTTCCACCGTATTCGGTGCCGTTATCGTGACGGGAAAGCGTTTGTATGTAGTGCGAAAAACCGCGGCTCGTTCCATTTCCTCCACACAGATTTCCACCCGTTGCACTATATCTTCAGGAGGTTGTGTATTACGAAAGCCGAGGTAGCGATAAATTTCTTTTCGTCGTAATGTAACCATAAATTCTTCAATCCTTATTTAGAATTCAAGTAATCGAGAACAGGGCGAATATTTTCAGAAATAGCCTTGGCCACGTCCGGTTTGTTCATGGCAAAAACATGAACGTTTCTGACGCCGTTAGCATACAGGTCCAGAATTTGTTCCGTAGCATAGGCAATGCCGGCCTGTTTCATAGCTTCTGGAGAATCTCCATAGGCATCGACCATGGCAATGTAACGGGCAGGGACAGCGGTACCGGACATAGCAAGAGATCGGGTCAGAATGCGTTTGTTTGTAATAGGCATAATACCTGCCAAAACAGGTACGTCTATGCCGGCGGCATGGAGTCTGTTAAGGTAGGAGTAGAAAAGGGAATTGTCAAAAAACATTTGTGTAGACAAGAACTGCGCTCCCGCATCTACTTTGCTTCTTATATTTTCAATATCGGCTGCCAAGGAAGGCGATTCGGGATGGCCTTCAGGATAGCAGGCACCGCCCAGAGTCATAGAGGAGTCGAAGCTTTTGATCTGCTTCATTAAATCCGTAGCATGTTCAAAGTCGTTTTTTCTCGTACCGTCGGCGGGAACGTCACCGCGCAAAGCCATAATTGTTTCAAAGCCCGCTTCCTTATAGTCTTGCAAGGTTTCAGTTACCTTTTCCTTCGTACTGGACAGGCAGGTGAGATGCGGCATTACTTCCACACCGTAAGTCTTTTTGACGGCTGAAGCGATGTGTACCGTAAAATCAGACGTGCCGCCGCCGGCCCCGTAGGTAACGGACATAAAATCGGGATGCAATGCGGCAATAGCTTCGGCGGCCGCCAAGGCTGTCGGGACGTCATCGGCTGTTTTGGGAGGAAATACTTCAAAAGACAATGTTACTCGTTTATTTTTTAAGATATCGATAATTTTCATAAGAAAAGCCCCTTTGTCGATTTATTCGGATTGGGCGTGGTGAAAGATTACAGCCCATTCATTCAGAAAATACATGTGTTTATTATAACAGGTATCGAAAAGGTATAACAGATAATATAAAGGTATTTTAGGGGACAAGTTAATTTATAAAATAATGATTTATAGTATATAATAAAAACAATAGGGGAGATAAACTCGTTGAAAGATTCATGGGCAAAAACTATTGCCAAATAAAAGCCTTCATGCTATAATTCTTTTTGTTCGGACTGTTTACCGATTCCGAACGATATACGGCCTCGTGGTGTAGCGGTTAACATGTCGCCCTGTCACGGCGAAGATCGTCGGTTCAAATCCGATCGAGGTCGCCATTTTTGCTCAGGTAGCTCAGTCGGTAGAGCAGGGGACTGAAAATCCCCGTGTCGGCGGTTCAATTCCGTCCCTGAGCACCACATATGCGGAAGTAGCTCAGTGGTAGAGCACCACCTTGCCAAGGTGGGGGTCGCGAGTTCGAGCCTCGTTTTCCGCTCCATATACGGCGGCATAGCCAAGCGGTAAGGCAGAGGTCTGCAAAACCTTCATCCCCAGTTCGATTCTGGGTGCCGCCTCCATAAGCTTCTAAAGTTTGTCATGCCGAGGTGGCGGAACTGGCAGACGCAACGGACTTAAAATCCGTCGGATAGCAATATCCGTACCGGTTCGATTCCGGTCCCCGGCACCAATAAGGAAGCGAAAGACAGCCGGTCCGGATATTTCCGGACCGGCTATCTTTTTGCATCGGAAGGAGTGTAACAGGATGAGATTTCCATTCTGTTGCACTCTTTTTAAGTTGTTTGAGCATATGAGCAAGGAAGACTGTTGTGGAAGAATATCGCTATAAGGTATCGGACTTTGAAGGTCCTTTAGATTTGTTATTGTATTTGATTGAAAAGAATAAAGTCGATATTTATCATATTCCCGTTGCGGAAATAGCCGACCAGTTTAATGAATATGTAGCACAAATTGATTTCTTTGATGTCAACTACGGCAGCAAATTTTTTCTCATGGCCGCCACGTTGTTGCAAATCAAATCGCGACGCCTTTTACCGAAGGTCAAGGCGACGGAAGCAGAGGAAGAAGGGGACGATCCGGAAGAAATATTGGTACGACAACTTCTTGAGTATAAGCGCATGAAGGAAGCTTCCTCCGTTATGGCCAAGTTGTGGGAAGAAAGAAGCCTTATGCTCAGTCGAAAAAGGACGCCCTTTGCATACGAACCGAAATTTTCGGGAACCCTTGAAAAAGAAGCTCTTTTTCGTGCTTTTCAAACGATTTGCAAGGCCGTAGCGGATAAGGAAGCGGCAGCAAAGCCGGTGCGAATTGAAAGAGAAATATACAGTGTCGATGAATGTATGAATAGTGTTGTCGATTATTTGCAAGAAGTAGGCGACCCGGCAGCCGTGACTGCCGTGTTCAGCCGGTGTGAAAGTCGGTTGGAATTGGTCATCACGTTTTTGGCCGTACTTGAATTGTTAAAGACCGGTCGGTGTCGTACCGTCTCGGCAGGAGAGGAAGGAAACGCGCTTGCCTTACAGTACATCCGTTAATGATGACGTTTTGTTGGAGGGACTCCTTTTTTTAAGTGGCGGCCCTATGAGCATTGCGGCTTTAAATAAGCATACGGGGTGGTCCAATGACCGGATCGAGACGGCAGCGGAAGCTCTTGAAGAGAGACTGGCGGCTGTCGCAGGTGCCCTGGTTCTCTTACGTGTCGGCGGAGGTTATCAGTTGGCGACGCGTAAGGACTTGTATGAGTTTCTCCACTGGGAACGGGAAAAAATTGATACTCTGTCGGCCATGGCTATGGAAGTATTGGCTATTATCGCCTTTAAACAGCCGGTGACGCGGGCGGATGTAGAGAAGATACGAGGGGTTTCATCGGAACGATTGATTGCCGCCTTGTTACAACAGAATCTGATTGTCGACTTAGGGAGAAAAGACAGCCCCGGTCGGCCGATTTTATACGGTACGTCTCCTTATTTTCTGGAATGTCTGGGTATCGATTCTGTCGATGATTTGGCGGAACGCATGCCGAAAGAAATAGAACCTGAAGGGGAGATTACGGAGTCCGGGGCCTTGCCGACGGATGAGGAGGAACATGATGACGGAACGCTTACAAAAGATAATGAGTAATTGCGGGGTCGCTTCGCGAAGAGCGTCGGAAGAAATGATAGCAGCCGGTCGTGTACGCGTAAACGGCGTGATTGTAAAAACGCCGGGCGTCAAGGTGGACTTGCAAAAGGATATTATTGTCGTAGACGGGAAACGACTGGAAAAACCGGCTAAGCAATATTATCTTTTTAATAAGCCCAAAGGAGTTCTGACAACGGTTAAAGACGATAGAGAAAGAAATACGGTTATGGACTATTTTAAGAACGTAAAAGACCGTATTTACCCTGTAGGTAGACTCGATCAGAACACGGAAGGGTTACTGATAATGACCAATGACGGCGCCTTGGCCAATATTCTGATGCACCCCAGTAAGTTGGTAGACAAGACATACAATGTACGCATTAAAGGACGGGTTACGGATGCCGTATTGGAAAAGCTTGCACAAGGAGTACCCTTGAAAGACGGAATGACGGCTCCGGCAGTTGTTGTCTATGTAGGGTATGACGGGGCGACAAATATAACGGAAGTTGAAATTACCATTCATGAAGGGCGGAATCGACAGGTTCGACGTATGTTCGAATACTTCGGTTTCCAGGTACATAATTTGCGGCGCACACAATATGCTTTCCTTACGCTCAGCGGGGTCAAACGCGGTGCTTACCGCCGTCTGACACGTGAAGAAGTGGCCGGATTATATAAGTATAAATAAGGGGATTATTTATGAATTCCGTAGGAATTATCGGTGCCGGCGCAGCCGGGATTATGGCTGCTCTGGCAGCTGCCGAGGCGGGTGCCGACGTATCATTGTTTGAAAAAAACAATATTGTGGGAAAAAAAATGGGGATTACGGGCAAGGGCCGCTGTAACTTGACGAATGCGGCTCCTATTACCGACTTTATAGGTTCTACGCCGGGAAACGGTAAGTTTTTGTACAGCGTTTACCAACGTTTTACGAATGAAGATTTACTGGAATGCCTTCATTCGTGGGGCCTGGAAACCAAGGTGGAAAGGGGCGGTCGCGTATTTCCTCAATCGGACAGTGCCGTAGAAGTACGCAAACTCCTGTATTTTAAATTGAAGGACTTCGGTGTACACTTACATTTAGAAGAAGGTGTTACGGCCGTAGCCGTTCATGACGGTCGCACCCGTATCACTACCGCTAAAGGCCGGTATTTTTTTGATAAACTTATTATCGCTACGGGCGGTATGTCTTATCCCGTTACGGGGTCTACCGGGGACGGTTATACTTTTGCGGCCGGTCTGGGACACACGATTCAGGAACCTAGACCTTCGCTTATACCCTTCGTTTCGCCCGATACATGGGTACATGAACTGACAGGTCTGGCATTGAAAAATGTAGATGTTACCCTGTGGAAGGGGAAGAAGAAAATCGCATCCCGTTTCGGAGAAATGCTCTTTACTCACTTCGGTATATCCGGCCCCGCCGTTTTAATGCTCAGTACGGCGGCCGTTCACAGTAAAAAAGCCGTTTATCCTATGGAAGTCATTATTAATTTAAAGCCGGCCTTATCGGAAGAAAAATTGTATAAGCGGTTGGAGAGAGATTTTGAGTTGTACGACCGTAAACAGGCGGAAAACGCCATGAAGGATTTATTGCCGAAACGGCTGATTCCCGCTGTTTTGCGCCAGGGCCGCTGTAACTTGACGAATGCGGCTCCTATTACCGACTTTATAGGTTCTACGCCGGGA
>NZ_JAQCUN010000072.1:0-865 GCF_027685385.1 Megasphaera sp. AF13-6AC | reverse complement strand
TCGTTTACGGATTGTTCAGGCTTTGCAAAATTTGCAACTTACCGTTACGGGGGTACGACCCTTGGCGGAAGCTATCGTGACGGCCGGCGGTGTGTCGGTCAGGGAAATCAATCCTAAGACGATGGAATCCAAGATAGTTCCCAATATATATTTTGCCGGAGAAGTTACGGATATTGATGCTTATACGGGCGGATATAATCTGCAGGCCGCTTTTTCTACCGGTTATGCAGCCGGCGTAGAAGCGGCCGGAGGGAGTGAATAGGAAATGAAAAAAATCAGTGTCGCCATAGACGGTCCGGCAGGGGCGGGTAAGAGCAGTGTTGCCAAAGCAGTAGCCAAGCGGGCGGGATACTTATATTTGGATACGGGTGCTATGTACAGAGCTTTGACATGGGCCGTCTTACAGGCCAACGTCGATTTGACGGATGAAAAAGCTTTAAAGAGCCTTATCAATACGGCAGAGATACATATGGAGCCGGGCGAAACGGATCGGGTATTTGTAAACGGCACGGATGTAACGGCACCTATTCGCAGTGCCGAAGTGACCGGACATGTATCGGCGGTAGCGGCCTTGCCGGCCGTAAGAGAAAAGCTGGTGGATTTACAGCGGCAGATTGCCGCCCGCGGCGGTGTCATTTTAGACGGAAGGGACATCGGAACCGTCGTTTTGCCGAAGGCGGAGCTCAAGGTTTTTTTAACGGCTTCCGTTGAAGCTCGTGCGGTAAGACGTTGTGTTCAGTTGGCGGAAAAAGGTGAAAACGTACCGCTTGAAAAGGTCAAGGCCGATATTGCGGCACGTGACAAGGCCGATAGTGAACGCCGTGTTTCACCCCTGCGCGAAGCCGATGATGCGGTACATGTGGAC
>NZ_JAQCUN010000071.1:0-6731 GCF_027685385.1 Megasphaera sp. AF13-6AC | reverse complement strand
TTTGGCACTCGGCCGAGGCGGCGATCAGGTCGTCGTTTATGAAAAAGACGGGACACCTCATTTTTACGGCGGTAAGAGTCAGTCCGTAGAAAAAGCGACGCGCGTTCGTGCACGTGTTGTGGCACAGGCTATGAGAGAATTGGTATACGGCTGTGATTCCGTATTTATTACAGGACATGTGCGGGAAGATTACGATTGCTTAGGTGCGGCTATCGGCGTAGCCCATATGGCACGCTTATCGGGTCGACCTGTATACATTATTCTCAGTGAACAATTGGATGCGGTGCACCCGCTTTTGGATCAACTGAAGGAAGACGAGTTGTACTCACTGTTCATTACAGCGGATGAAGCGGCGCATTTGTGTACGGATAAGTCTCTTCTTTTCATTGTTGATACACATCGCGGAGATATGGCGGCAGGCAGTAAATTACTTGATATTACGCCGAATCGGGTCGTCATTGATCACCATCGTCGGTGTGCAGACTTTATTAAACATCCGTTATTGACGTATATGGAAACATCCAGCTCATCGACGAGTGAACTTGTCACGGAATTGATTCAGTATTATCAAGACGAAGTGGAGCTGACCAGTTTGGAGGCAACGGCTCTGTATGCGGGAATTGTTGTGGATACGAAAAATTTTGCCGTCCAGACCGGGGTTCGAACCTTTGATGCAGCCGCATACTTACGTCGATGCGGGGCAGACCCCGAAATTGTGCGCAGTATTTTCAGCTCCGATTTTGCTACTGTACGGCTCAAATCAAGCCTCTTGGCAAAGGCAACCATTGAAGACGGCGTGGCTATGCTTGATTGCGGTGATTTAAAAGAAAATGCGACTATGTTGGCGGCTCAATTAGCCGATATGTTGATCAATCTTAATAATGTAAGAGCCAGCTTTACTTTTTACGAACTGGCCGAAAAAACTGTCGGTATTTCCGCCCGTTCAAAGGGCGAAGTTAACGTTCAACGTGTTATGGAAGTCTTGGGAGGCGGCGGTCACAGCAATGTAGCCGGTGCTCAGTTGAAGGGTCTTACGATTGAAGAGGCACAAGAAGTCGTTCGGAAGGCGCTGGAAGAAATTCCGGAAGAAAAGGAGTCTGAATAATATGAAGGTTATTTTATTGCAAGATGTAAAAAAGCTCGGTAAAAAAGGTGAAATCGTCGAAGTTTCAGACGGATACGGCCGGAATTATTTACTGGCTCGCAAATTGGCTGTTCCCGGTACATCGGAAAATCTGAATGATGCAAAACAGAAAAAGGCGGCGGCCGACCATAAGGCACAAGTAGCATCGGATGAAGCTCTGGTTTTAGCCAGTGAGTTGAAGAAAGTGGAACTGACGATTCCCGTGCGTATCGGTGAAGGAGGTAAAGTTTTCGGCGCCGTAACGGGGAAAGATATCAGTGATGCGGCGAAAAAACAATATGACCTTGATCTGGATAAGCGAAAAGTAGAAATCAAGGAACCCATTAAAGCTCTGGGGACGTTTGAAGTGACAATCCGGGTACATCCGACCATTACTTCGGTCATTAAGGTACATATTGTCGAAGGATAATTATATGAAAGAATTATTGGATAAACTGTTGCAGCGCCACAAATATTTGGAACCGACGGCGGAAGACGAACTTCGACGTCAGGTAAATGTACTGTATGGTGCTTTTACGGGACTTATGGGGCCGGAAAAAATGGTGCTTCGTGCCGGGAAATATTCGGCATTGGCCTATATCCACTCTGAAGATCCGCGCGAACGGCTGACAGGGTTGCAACGTCTTATATATGAAGATTCATCTTATGACAAAGTACCTACAGATGATGAGGTCGTAGACGTTTTGAACGATTTGGAAAATGTATTGGCTGAAATGCTGGCTCGTCAGGCTGTAGAAGAGCGTCTTGAAAAGAAGATTTCCAGACGGATGGATGAAAAGCAGCAGGAATATGTTCAGGAAATTAAGATGCAGCTTATACAAGAAGAGTTGCATGATGTGGAGACCCCGCAGACGAAGGAAAAGCTGGAACGGTTGGAATCTTTGGATAAGGTAAAACTGGCCGCATCGGTCATGGAAAAGGTACGTCCTCAGAAAATGGAGCGTATTGTCGGCCAGGAACGAGCTGTCGAAGCCATGTGCAGTAAGGTGGCTTCCGTGTATCCTCAACATATTCTCTTATACGGGCCGCCCGGAGTCGGTAAGACCACGGCTGCCCGCATTATTTTGGAAGAGGCGAAGAAACTTCCGTATACTCCGTTTTCGGTTGACGCACCCTTCGTTGAAACGGACGGAACAACCTTGAGATGGGATGCCCGCGATATGACGAATCCCCTTATCGGCTCCGTTCATGATCCTATTTACCAGGGGGCACGTCGAGATTTGGCTGATACGGGCATACCTGAACCCAAACCGGGGTTGGTAACGGATGCCCACGGCGGTATTTTATTTATCGATGAAATAGGTGAAATGGATCCGCTCTTATTGAATAAGTTGTTGAAGGTATTGGAAGATAAGCGCGTAAAGTTCGATTCGGCTTACTATGATGCATCGGACCCGGCAGTACCGGCTTATATTCGCAAACTTTTTGCAGAGGGAGCTCCGGCAGACTTTATTTTAATCGGAGCGACGACTCGTAGTCCTCAGGAAATCAATCCTGCCATTCGCTCTCGCTGTGCGGAAGTGTACTTTGAGCCTTTGAACGGAACGGATATTCAGGCTATTGTTCGCAACGCGGCTCATGATTTATCAGTATCTTTGGAAGACGGCGTGGCTGAATATATTTCTGAATTTACAGTCGAAGGGCGTAAGGCGATTAATCTTTTGGCCGATATGTACGGGTATACCGTTTATAAGCAAGGATCGGGAGAAAATACGGTTATTACTCTTGAAGACGCCAAGCATGTGGTAAGAATCGGTCACTTTATCCCGTATGCAGCGGAAAAAGCGTCATCCCTTCCGGTAGCGGGAAAGGTCTTCGGGCTCGGTGTTTCCGGGTATTTAGGTTCGGTCATAGAAATCGAGGCGGTGGCATTTCCGGCCCGTGAAGCGGGGAAAGGGTATTTTCGTTTTAACGATACGGCCGGCTCTATGGCAAAGGACTCGCTATTTAATGCGGCGGCTGTCGTTAGGGCCGTAACGGGAAAGGAAATCTCCGACTTCGACATAAATGTCAATTTTGTCGGCGGCGGCCAAATTGACGGCCCGTCGGCGGGGACGGCCGTTACGGTTGCTCTCATTTCCGCACTTACAGGGAAAAAGGTGCGTCAAGACGCGGCTGTTACGGGTGAAATATCCGTGAGCGGACAGGTTCGTGCTGTAGGCGGTATTTTCGAAAAAGCTTACGGGGCATCTCGAGCCGGAATGAAAGACATGATTATTCCTGCCGAAAACAAGGATGAAATTACGAAACATCACTTAAATCTAAATATTCATGCCGTTACGACAATTCAGGAGGTCATGAGTCTCCTCTTTGTCGAATAGGAGAGCTATATGGAACAGCGCATACCCCCGCAAAATGTGGAAGCGGAACAGGCCGTTTTAGGAGCCATGTTGATTGACCGCAGTGCCGTCATTGCGGCAACGGAAAAATTGGATGCTGAAGATTTTTATAGGGATACACATAGGCTTATTTTTGAAGCCATGGTAAACCTTAATCGTGCCAATAAAGAAGTTGACGTTATTACTCTCGATGAAGAGTTGCGACGCATGAAAAAGCTTGAAGAAGCAGGCGGTATACAGTATATTTTATCTTTACCGAATCTGGTGGCTACAGCGGCCAATATTGAATATCATGTCGGTATTGTGGCTGAAAAGGCATTGGGCAGAAAGCTTATTCGAACCTGTACGGACGTGGCAGCCGATGCTTATAACGGCGAAAAATCGACAGAAGATATTTTGGATATGGCGGAACAACAGATCTTACGTCTGGGTGATAGTCGTAAACACGGCAATTTTGCCTCTGTGGGAGAGGTTGTAGGTACAGCCTTGGACCATATTACGAAAATGTATGAAAACAAGGAAGGGCTTACGGGTCTGCCGACAGGATTTAAAGATGTAGATATGCTGACTTCAGGTTTGCAACCGTCGGACCTTGTGTTGGTGGCAGCTCGCCCCAGTATGGGTAAAACAGCGTTCACCCTGAATATTGCACAAAATGTAGGTGTTCGTCAAAAGAAGACCGTTGCTTTTTTTTCGTTGGAAATGTCTCAAGAACAGCTGGTTCATAGACTTTTGTGTCAAATTTCCCATGTAGACTCACAAAAGCTGAGGACCGGGCAGTTGAATACGGATGAAGAGTGGACGAAACTGACAGAAGCTTGCAGTAAATTATATGATGCACCTATTTATATAGACGATACGCCGGGGATATCCGTCGGCGAAATGAGATCCAAAGCCAGACGCCTTAAGGCGGAACATGGCTTGGACCTGATTATTGTTGACTACTTACAACTTATGCAAGGGAAAAATGCCGAAAGTCGGCAACAGGAAATTTCCGACATATCCCGAAACCTGAAAGCATTGGCAAGAGAGCTGAAGGTGCCGCTTATTGCTTTGTCACAGCTCAGCCGTAGTGTTGAAAGCAGACAGGATAAGCGACCTATGCTCAGTGATTTGCGAGAATCGGGTGCTTTGGAACAGGATGCGGATATCGTTTCTTTCCTGTACAGGGAAGATTACTATAATAAAGAGACGGAAGACCAACATATTACGGAAGTTATTGTGGCTAAGCATCGAAACGGCCCTACCGGTACAGTCAGACTGTACTTTAAAGGTGAGTATACATTATTTATGAACTTGGATACTCGACATAGCGAAGTGCCGCAATAAAAACACGCCCGAATTATTTTTTTGATTCGGGCGTGTTTTCTTGTTCTATATAAGTAAAGTTTCGAATGAGTATGGCTTTTCCGCGCCAAGAAAAGCCTCGCTTTCCATAGGTTTCTTTGAATTGGCGGTTTGTGAGATTTTTGAAGGAGCGGGCATCTACATAAGATAAGAGATCCGTACGAAAGTCAGCAAGGGGGGTTACGGGAATATTCTTGTTGTGAGGACAGACTCGCTGACACTCGTCGCAACCGAAAATATACGGTGTTTTAGCGATAATTTTTTGTTCTTGGACTGTAAGGTCGCCCTTTTTTTGAGTTAAGTAAGATTTGCATGTGGCAAAATTATAAGCTGATCCTGAAAAACATTTGCCCGGGCAGATTTTTTCGCAATTGCCGCAGTGGAGACACTCTTTTTTTGTCGGCTCGTCAACCTCTAAAGCGGCTGTTGTTAAAACGGCACCGATAAAGCAGTAAGAGCCGTAGGTTTCATGTATCAGACAACCGTTGTCGCCGATAAAACCGAGGCCGGCAGTGACGGCCAAATGGCGGTCGGACAACGGTGATGTATCTACTACCGGATAATAAGACGAGCCGGGAAAGGCCTTTTTCGTAAACTGCCCTATACGGTTTAAATAAGAATGTATAATTGTATGATAATCATAACTGTGAGTGTACAAGGATAAATTCCCGTTTTTCGGATAGCCGCAAAAATAAGGGAAGAGGACAACAATGATAGACCGACATAAAGGCAGTAACCGGCAAGGGTCATAGCGATCGATACCGCGTCCGGAGGCTAAAGGACAAATGTCTCCTTGCATGGGCGGTATCGGTAATGAGGCACTTGCAATGCCTACGGCAGTGAGTCCTAAAGTCCTGCAAAAGGTTTTTACATCCTGAGCGGTCATAGGGAATCATCTCCCGCTTCCGTCGCAATGTAAGACGATGCGGACGTGTAGCAAATACGCAGATGCTCTTCCATCATGCGTACGGCTTCTTGAGTATTGCCGTCACTTAAAGCATCTAAAATTGCCGCATGTTCATCGGCAGCCTCTTGCACCCGGTTAGCGTGGCTGTATAGAGAATTAATACCCGTACGACGAATTTTATCTCGAATTTCTTCTACGAGGACACGAAGTAATGTGTTTCCCGTAGAAGCAATAATGATATTATGAAATTCCGTGTCACTGAAAATAAACTCCTTATACGCCGGATCTTTATGATGGATTAACTTTTTCTGTTGTTCTACGAGAAGCCGTAATAGTTCCAGCTGATCCTTGGTAATTGACGTACTGGCTAATTGGACAGCCAAGACTTCCAAAGCCGTGCGAATTTGAAAAATGTGGGTCAAATTCTTTTCGTCAAGACGACGGACGACAATTCCTTTGCGAGGGATATAACGAAGCCAACCCTCTTTTTGAAGCTGCCTCATAGCTTCGCGAACAGGTGTGCGACTAACGCATAACTCTTCAGCCAAAGCCCTTTCCGTTAACACTTGACCATCTTTGTAAGTTTGGTCGAGAAGCCGATTTTTGACAGTTTTATATACTTGTTCTTTTAACGCAGGTGCGGCATTCTTCTTCATTCTAGCTCCTATAGAAAGTAATCATGGTTCAGAGGTGTTTGTTCTTCGCTTGCAGTATTTGTATAACGAAGCCAGCCCCGTTACGTTAAGGCTGGTATAGTAAATATAAAGCAAATTGTATCTTTGTATATATACTTATCATATACTATTGGCGAGAATCTTGCCAAGTATGAGCATCAGGTATACATGATGCCTTGGTTGAGAGTCGTTCAGTGTGTAGTGTACAATAAGAGCCATAAGGAGGGGTGAAGATGAAGGTAAAAGAATTACAACAGCGCTTTGCTTGCGGCAAGGTTGAAAAAATGTATGAAAATAGCCGAAAAATATCTTTTCTCTTA
>NZ_JAQCUN010000070.1:0-6736 GCF_027685385.1 Megasphaera sp. AF13-6AC | reverse complement strand
GATATTTATGAAATACGTATATACGTATGAATCACCGCTCGGAACCATGGTTATGGCCGGAACCGAAAGCTCCTTGACGAACTTGGACTTTAAGGGGCAGCTATATATGCCCGATTTCGGGGCGGATTATACACGCAAGGATACAGCACTTTTTAAGCAAGTTGCCGCTTGGTTGGATGAATACTTTTTAGGAAAGAAGCCGGAACCGAATATACCTTTGTCGTTGGAAGGAACGGAGTTTCGAAAAGACGTATGGAAAATCTTACAGAACATACCCTACGGCTCGACAACGACATACGGCATGATTGCAAAGGAAATGGCAAAAGAACGGGGACAGAACATGTCGGCTCAGGCTGTAGGCGGAGCGGTAGGACACAACCCCGTATCAATTATCGTCCCGTGCCATCGCGTTATCGGCAGTGACGGAAGCCTGACCGGCTATGCGGGAGGCAAGGACAAGAAGCGCTTCCTTCTTGATTTGGAAGGCGCATCGTATTTAAAGTAGGGAGTCGAGAATGGCAACGTTAACCGCTCTTATTTTAGCTAAAAATGAAGAACGACATATTAGTGAGTGTGTGGCAAGTGTAGCCTTTGCCGATGAGGTCTTGGTTATTGATGATTTCAGCACGGATGCGACGGTTGCTTTGGCACAAGCGAGCGGAGCCAGAGTCGTTACGCATGCTTTGAACGGTGACTGGTCTCAACAGCGTAATTTTGCCGTTGGCGAAGCTACGGGTGATTGGATTCTTTTCGTTGATGCAGATGAGCGAATTTCTCCGCCATTGGCAGATGAAATTAGGAAAGTCGTTCATTCCGGGGATATGAAAGCCTATGAATTGTGTCGGTATAACGTGTTCCGTCATAATAAGGCCGTACACGGTTCGCTGCGGCCTGACAGGGTTTTGCGACTTATGCCTAAAGAAGGGCTGGTCGTAGAAGGCAATGTACACGAAACTATTAAAAGTCCCTACCCTTACAGTCGGTTAAACGGAAAAATGTATCACTATACATACGAGTCATGGGATCAGTATTTTACCAAGTTTAATCGTTACACAACCTTGGCAGCCGTAAAGTATAAGGAACAGGGAAAGTCTTGCTCCTTTTTTAGGGATATACTCGTTCGTCCCGCCTGGGCTTTCTTTAAGATATATATTCTTCAGAAAGGCTTTTTGGACGGGAAGATAGGTTTTGTTCTTTCTATGAACCATTATTTTTACACGCTTACGAAATACGCCAAGTTGTATTGGCTTTTAAAAGATGGCGGTGAACTTTAATTCTAGGCATGAAACTGAAGATAATCTGTAAAGCCAATAGGCCGTAAGATTCGATGAATCGAGTCTTACGGTCTTTTTGTATAGTTGTAAAATGAAGCGATACCGTATGATGACAAGGCCTTCATGTACATTTACTAACAATTTGGGTGGTTTTGCGAATATAGGTTATAGAGCATTTTATAAAATAAGCCGGATATGCTACACTGAAAGATAATCGGCTGACGGCACGAAAGCCGTGACGTTGTATGAAATATGAGAAAAGCGGGGCGAACTATGGACGGACAATTTTTCTTATCATGGCAGCAGGATATTAAAATATTCTTATATCCGCCTATTTTATGTGCGATTTTTCGAGCAATCTTTATTGCCGTATATAATCCGTACGATTCTCTGGACGGACATTGGCCGTCTTTACGGGGGGCTTTCCGCTACGGCTTTTGGTGGGGTATGGATTTTAATGCCTATGTTTTTCTGCTTCCTTTTCTTTTCATTACGACAGGAGGTCTCTTTTTTCCGGTTCTGTACGATATTGGCGATACACTGCGCTTAGCAGCACTGGTTGTGTATTGTGCTGTTATTTATGCTGCTTTTGCGGGGAAAATGATTTTTTACCGTCATTTTCATGATATTTACAATTACATGGTCCACTACGGAAAGAATGCGGAAAAACATAATCTGATTGACGTCTTTTTCAACCAAGATCGCGGAGCTCTCGTCTTGGTCGGCTTTATTCCCGTTATCGCCATAAGTACCCTGGCAGGTCATCTTTTTCTCTCCCTGCCGACTATAGCAACGCCCGGTATAGCCATAGCCTGGCCCCGTACATTTAACGGTATTCTTTTTGTCCTTTCCGTGTTGGCGTTCTATTGGTTCCGCTACGGCGGTACCTTCAGTCATGATGATAAACCCGAATGGGATACTATACCGACAGTGGTTAAAGAAGACCTGTTTTTTGCCAAAGCGACGGTAGACGACCTGGTTTCATTGGAACAGGTGTGGAAGCACCCCTTGCGTGAAGAATATACAAAGAGCGATGAAGAATTGAAAGGGGCTGTAGCGAATTTACTTCCCCAAGGGACGAATATTGAAGACTTTTCAAATCCACTTCTGGCATTTAAACGAACGGCTCAGGGTGAACGCATTCAAAAGCCGCAACATATTTTCCTCATAGTCGGGGAAAGTATTCCTCAATGGTCTTTGGATGATATTTATCGGCCTCTTCATGTATGCGACGGATTGTGGCGCTTCAAGGAAGATGAACATACGGCTCAAATAGTCGACTTTTTGCCGGCAGGAAATGTGTCTCGCCCGTCCATTGTCAGCCTTATGAGCGGAGTATACGATGCAGCCATGGAGCTTAACGAACGGGAAGCCTTCTGGCGGCAACCCTTGCCGACATCTTTTCCGGCTCAAATGAAAAGATTAGGCTATGATACTGTATATTGGTATGGCGGCAATGCGTCATACGGAAACTTTAATCATTTCGGTAAAGCTCAGGGCTTTGATCGAGTTGAAAGCGCTTCAATTTTTTGCGGGCCTCGTGCGCCGAAAACGTGGGTAGGCGTATATGACCATGTCTTTTTAGATAAAGTATCGGAACTCATCGGCGAGACGGACCGACCGACTTTTCATTTTATCTATACGACATCCAACCACGGCCCGTATAAGATGGAAAAGGAGCTCTTAGACTATGATCCGGAAAAGATCATGCCCGACGTGGGTGATGACTTGAAAAAGGATAAGGAACGCAATAAAGAACTGGCTACATATCGTTATAGTGATAAGGCTATTTTCAACTTTGTAGACGAAATGAAAAAACGGTATCCTCAAAGCTTATTTATTATTACGGGAGACCATTCGAATCTTTTCGGAAATTTACGCAATACATCCCTCATTCATCGAGATTATACCTTGAGGGATACATACCAGACCGTGTGCCTTTTTCAGCATCCTCAAATTCATAAGAATTTCTTTACAGCTGTCAGAGGTTCTCATATGAGTATTATGCCCACTATTATCGAAGCGATAGCACCGAAGGGCTTTACCTATTATTCGTTGGAACCGTCCTTGTTTGAAACGAGCCCCCGGGCGGTTATAACGCCTTATCAATGGATGGATGATATGTATACGGGTGATGTTCGACAACAATATGCGGAGCCTACTAAGCCCTCAGCTGAACCGGTAGCTAAAGCCGAACGAACCCATACCCATGAAATGTATGAAAAAACAGCCAAAGACAAGGCACTTTTGACAACGTGGTTGATTAAACACGAAGATGAATTATTTCCGAAATCGTTCGATGAGATATAAGGATGTGACGACATGGGTATTATTCACATTGCCGGAGCCTCTGTATGGGGAGGCGGTGAGCAGTATGTATACGATATAAATGCTGAAATGCAACGACGAGGAAAAGACGTATATGTATTAGTTGACGAATCGAATACCGTCCTTTGCAGTCGTTTTGCCGAAACGGCGGAAGTAGTTCCGGTGAAACTGTATAAAGGGCGGGGGATAGCTTCTTTGTTTTCTACGGCACGTTTTATGAAAAAGCGGGGAATCGGTCTTATTGCTTGTCATTCGGGAAAATATATCCTTACGGCACTGCTTTTGAAGAAGCTGACAGGTGCTAAGGTGCTGTTCTTCAAACATAATGCTATTGCAGGTAAATCTGACCGGTATCACCGTTGGATAGAAAAAGAAACGGACCTGTTTGTGTGTGTGTCACAGCTTGTGTATGATTTACAGGCAAGAGGGACGGACCGGGAGAAGTACGTAAAAGTTTATAATGGTATTGACACTAACCGATTCAGTCATGTTTTGCCTCGCATGTATGTAAACAACTACAATAACGCCCGTCCTTTTGCTATAGGCTATGCGGGAAGAATTGTAGAAAACAAGGGCTGGAGAGAATTGGTTGATGCTGCCGTACTGTTACATGAAGCGGGAAAGTCCGTTCGTCTTTTTTTTGTAGGAGGCGGTAGTGATACGGATATTGCCTGCTTGTGTGAGTATATAAAAGAAGTAAAAGCAAAAGAGTATATATTCTATGAAGGATATGCACGAGATATGGGCGATTTTTATGAAAAAATCGATTGCTTTGTCTTGCCGTCCAAGGTGAGAGAAGCCTTTGGACTGGTTCTTTGCGAAGCGTTATACTGTAATGTCCCTGTCATCACAAGTGCATCGGGAGCGCAAGGAGAAATTATAACCAATAAGGTAACGGGGCGTATTGTCGATCCCTTGGATTCATACGGACTGGCAGAGGCACTGAGTGCTTATTATGAAAATCCTCTGCAAGCAGGAGAAACGGCACGGCAAGGTAAAAAGAATGTAAAAGAAAAGTTCTTGATAAGTCGTACTGTTGACGAACTCTTTGGGGCTATAAGAAAATTGGGAATTGAGGTATAAAATGCGAGTAAGGGGAAGGCTACTTATAAGTCATGCCTTTTCGTTGCTTTATCCGTGAAAGGTATATGTGTTTTGAAAAAAAGTCGCTGTATATGCGGCTTTTTTTGGTGTCTATGCTATAATAAAACGATGTGAGTTTTCGAAGAGGGTGGTGGAAGGGGTATAATGAAAAACTTTATTCTCCGAAATGATGAAAAAGTTGTAGCCGTATTATTGTCTTTAATGGTCTGCGTTATGCATTTGTCCGTTTCTGTCGGCAATATACTGTATACGACAGCTGTAATTGTAGGCGTAGGTAGCCTGTATATACGACGGCATGAAAAGCTTCCCGCCCGGATTTCTTTGTTTTTTAAAGCATATGCTATTATGTTAATCTTTATCATACCGTCTGCCTTGGTCCCTGTGAATATTAAAGTCGTAGGCTCCTTTTTTAATATTTGGATATGGAAAGGGCTGACGGCTCTTATTGTCTTACGATGTATTCGTCATAAAGCTACGGCTGTGGTCATGCTCCTGGTCTTATTCTACTTTACGGCTGCTGATGGGGGGTATGCTTTTTATGATTCATTGGCTATGGCGGGCTTAGAAGAGACTCGATCGGGCGGATTTTTATCCGGTTCCGTTATGGCTTTTGCCATGGTCATGACTATGCTTTTCCCTGTAGCCTTGGTTTTTCTTTATGATACAACGATCCCTTTGCGGTTAAGGAGAGCCGCCGCGATCTTACTGGTCGGGCTGGGTTTCGGTATGTGGGGCAACCAAAGTCGCGGATCTTGGTTATTCAGCCTCATTAATGGTTTTATCCTTACACTTATTTACGGTCTTAAAAAAAAGAAATATTTATTGGCCGCCGTTCTTGTCAGTCTTTGTATAGGAGGGATTTTTACAGCTAATCCGGAGTATGAAAGCCGTTTTTTGAGCGTTACCAATACGACTACAAACAGCTCTAATCGTGATAGAGTCTATGCTTGGCACTCGACAATTCGAATGATTGAGGATAAACCTTTGACCGGGTTCGGTCCCGGACAGTGGCAGATAAACTACAGAAAAGCGTATAAGGTTGCCGAAGAGTCCCGGGACTTGGGCCATGCGCATAATAATTTCTTACATATTGCGGCTGAATCAGGATTGATCGGCGTGGCAGGATTTACGGCTTTTTGGTTGTTTTTTCTGGCCTATGTAGGGCGCTTGTGGATAAAAGAACGAAATCCGTATGACTTGGCCGTTTTTTTTGCTGTCACCGCCTACATCTTTATGTTCGGTATGAGCGATTATACATGGGGAAAATCGGATAGCATAAGAGAGTTTTGGTTTGTTATATCTCTGTTATTGGTTATGAAAGACGGTAGTGAAAAGGAGTAGAATGTGAAACCTGTTGAAACTCGGCGATATCGCCTAATCAGTGTAGCTATGTGCACAGCCTTTGTCGACTACATATCCATAGTGATGGCTTTATATTGTGCCTTTATGATTCGCCTTCATCTGCCGGTTTTTCCTGTCCAAGGTGATTTCAGACTTGAAGGAATATATCATTTTCTTATAGTTCCCGCTGTTTTCCTGGCCGTATTCTTATTAAACGGCGTATATCGTGAGGATATTCCTTATTGGGAACGGCTAAAGTTGATTTTCAGGAGTATTACCGTCAGTACGATTACTGTTGTCGTATTAATGTATGCCGGTCATGTTACAGGAAGCGTTTCTCGTCTATTCGTAGCTTTTTCGTATGCTTGTATACTCATCTTTGATCTTATTCTTAGGCTTATTTTTGATGCGCTTTTAAGTAGAACAGGAGCCATACAGATTCCGGTTCTCTTAGTCGGTGCGGGGAAGACGGCCGAGTTGGTTGAAAGAGCCTTGCAGCATATGCCGGCCATGTATTATAAATTTATAGGATATGTAGACGATGCTCCCAAATCATCCTATATTCAGGATCATTATCCGTGCTTGGGAACCTTGGCCGATGCTGAACGAGTTGTACGTAACATGAAAATTCGGCATGTGTTGATTTGTATGCCCGGCATGGCTCCGAAAGAGTTGGTGGATTTAATAAA
>NZ_JAQCUN010000007.1:25065-25771 GCF_027685385.1 Megasphaera sp. AF13-6AC | reverse complement strand
TCGAACCTGCGCACCCGGTTCCGGAGACCGGTGCTCTATCCCCTGAGCTATAGGCGCATATATGTCGTACTAAAATAGTTTACCATGAATGAGGGTGTATATCAAGATGAAAAGGGGTACCTCAACGTTGTCGTAATGGTATAGGTATCAGGAATATATGCATATTCATAAAAGTACATTGACATGAAAATACGTGACTACTACTATAAAAGAAGCACTGACTTGAGTGCACATTTGTTTTTATACAGAGGAGGACCTGTTATGTCGCAAGAAAACTCGAACGACAGCACCGTACAAGTGCAGGGGACAGGCGGTATACTCGGTGCCATTGAGCGCATCGGTAACCGTATTCCCGACATTACCATGCTGTTTATTGCAGCCTTTGTTATTACCTGTGTCGTATCGGCTTTATTCTCACAAATTCATTTCGGATACATTCATCCCACAACAGGTAAAGAAATTACAATTACCAATATGCTGGCCCCCGAATCGCTGGCGACCCTGTTGACTAAGATGGTCAGCAACTTTGCAGGCTTCCCGCCCTTGGCCATGGTTATTGTGGCGACCTTGGGTATCGGCGTCGCACAGGGGTCGGGCTTTATTGCCACGGGCCTGAAAAAGCTTTTGGCCGTAACACCGAAGTTTCTCTTAACACCTATTGTCATCGTCGTCGGTATGCTCAGTCATTTAGCTCCCGATAGCGGCT
>NZ_JAQCUN010000007.1:0-25055 GCF_027685385.1 Megasphaera sp. AF13-6AC | reverse complement strand
ACACCTATTGTCATCGTCGTCGGTATGCTCAGTCATTTAGCTCCCGATAGCGGCTATATGATCATCATCCCCATGGCGGCTTATTTATTCTACGCATCGGGTAAGCATCCCTTGGCCGGTGTAGGGGCTTCCTTTGCCGGTATTGCCGGAGCTTTTGCAGCCAACTATACGCCGTCGGCCATCGACCCGGTTATCCAGGGATTTTCGCAAATGGCGGCTCAACTCATC
This sequence comes from Megasphaera sp. AF13-6AC, assembly GCF_027685385.1. Lineage (NCBI taxonomy): Bacteria > Bacillati > Bacillota > Negativicutes > Veillonellales > Veillonellaceae > Megasphaera > Megasphaera sp. AF13-6AC. Next base: position 24,827 of record NZ_JAQCUN010000007.1, on the reverse strand, counting down.
GACCCGACATACGAAATCAATGTTTTATGTAACTACTTCTTCTCATTAGCGGCGACAGTGCCTGTTATTGCCGTTTGCTGGTGGGTAACGGAAAAAATTACCGAACCGTGGTGCCGTAAGGCCTGCCCCTTGGATGCGGATATTGACGTATCGGAAGATGCCGTCGATGTCATTACGCCTAAGCAAAACAGAGCCTTCTACATTGCGTCCTTTGTTCTCATTTTGATGCTTGTCGGACTCTTTGCGGCTCTTTGGCCGGAAGACTCTATCTTGCGTGACCCGGCGGGAAATATTGCCAGCTTTAAGGCTCCCGTCATGCAGTCCATTGTAGCCATTATCTTTCTGCTTGCTGCCGTACCGGGCATTGTATTCGGTATCTTGAGCGGCAGCTTTAAGAGCTCCAAGGACTTTACGAAGTCTATGGAAGACATTACGCATACGCTGGTACAGCTCATTGTATTTTACTTCTTTGCAGCCCAGTTCATGTATGCCTTCGGTGCGTCCAACTTGGGGGCTCTCATTGCCATCGCCGGCGCGGAATTCTTGAAATCCTTGGCCTTACCGCCGCAGGTTACGGTCTTCGGCATCATCGTCTTCGTTGCCTTACTGAACCTGCTCATTACATCCGCCTCGGCTAAGTGGTCCATTTTGGCGCCTATCTTCGTGCCTATGCTCATGTCTGTCGGTATTGCACCCGAACTGACTCAGGCGGCATTTCGTATCAGTGACTCGGCTGTTAACGTATGCACGCCCATGTTTGCCTTTTATCCCTTGATCATCATTTACTGCCAGAAATACTACAAAAAGACCGGTGTCGGTACGCTGAGCAGCCTTATGCTTCCGTATACGATTGCACTTCTCATCGTTCTGACCATTACCTTGTATCTCTTCTGGGCAGCCGGTATTCCTTTGGGATTCCAGGCAGACTATGTATATCCGCGTCAAATGTTCTAACATTATTTCATAAAGCACTTCTAACATAGAAAATACTGTACCCGGTGTATGAAAGAAGGAAAGAATATGAAAGACTTAACACAAGAATTAACAGAACGATTTTACCGCTATATCGGAGTACCGTCTCAAAGTGAACCGAACGGCGGCACGCAGGTTCCCAGCACAAAAGGGCAGTGGGACATGGCCAAACTCTTACAAAAAGAATGTGAAGAAATCGGCCTTGTCGATTTATATTTAAGCGAACACTGCGTTCTTACGGGACGCCTTCCCGCACGCTTGGGTCCGAATAAAAAGTCGGCACCGGCCATCGGCTTTTGCGCTCACCTGGACACGGTAGACGTTAACTTGTCGCCCGTCGTTCACGCACATACGGTAGAAAACTATGACGGCGGCGACATTGTTTTAAATCGAGAAAAAAACTTGGTCATGAAGGCGGCTGAGCATCCCGAATTAAAGCCTTATGTAGGGCAGGACATTGTCGTTACGGACGGTACGAGTGTCCTCGGATCGGATAATAAAGCGGCTATAGCCAATGTTATGACGGCCTTGCACACCTTGGCAAGCGACTCAAATCTTTACCACGGCGATATTTACGTAGCCTTCGTACCTGATGAAGAATGCGGCCTCTACGGATCGAAAAACATGGATTTCTCCCGTTTTCCCGTAGACTTTGCCTACACCATCGACTCGTGCGAACTGGGGGAAGTTGTTTATGAAACCTTCAACGCCGGTACGGCTGTCGTAACCATTCATGGCGTCAGTGCTCATCCCATGAGTGCCAAAGGAGTCCTTCTCAACCCGACCCTTTTGGCCGTAGACTTTATGAATCTCTTCGACAGAACGGAAACGCCGGAATGCACGGAAGGAAAAGAAGGCTATATTTGGTGCCAAGCCGTGAAATCCAACCAGTCCGTAGCTGAAGTCACCTTGAATATTCGCGATCACGACAAAGCGAAATACGAAGAAAAGAAGGCGCGCATTCGTAAGTATGTAGACGACATGGCTAAAAAATATCCTCGAGCTCGTTTTGAACTCGACATGAGTGATACGTACGGCAACATTCGCGATGCCTTGACGGATGAAAACGGCAAGGCCATCGACTACATTTACGAAGCCATGAAAAAACTGAACATTACGCCCAAAACCATTGCTATGCGCGGCGGTACGGACGGATCCTTCATCTCCACCAAGGGGATCCTGACGCCCAACTACTTTACAGGCGGCATGAACTTCCACTCACCCTATGAATTTCTGCCCATACCGTCCATTGTCAAATCGTGCGAAACGACGCTGACCATTATCAACCTCGTATATGAGGGAGCGTAAGGAGATAGCTTAGAAATGAAAGGACTTAGATAGAGGAAACTCTGTCTAAGTCCTTTTAATGTATTTGAATATATCATAGCGAGATAATAAAGATAGATTTATACTCATACATATAGGTTCTATAATAAATGTTGGGGTCAGCACCGAATAGGTGCTGACTTCAGCATTATTTTTTTGCAACACAAAAGCATATGAGGCTCGCATGCTTTACAATAAAAGTGTCCAAGCCCTAAAAAAGGATGCGATCTCATATGCCCACTAATGATTATATACAACCCTTCTTCAATATTAAAGGGGAATTTATTACCCCATTCCTACCGGAAAGATAATTCATTAATCTATGAAGTGATACTTCCTGTTACAGAGCATACCTGCCCTTATTGCGGGCATACTACGAAATACATAAAGGACTATCAAGTCCGTACGATAAATTTAGGTAGCATCCATGGTTTATATATTTGTGCTAAATACAAGCAACGTAGATATTCTTGCCCTCAATGTACTCATTCATTTTCAGAAGAAAATCCCTTTATTCAGCGTTACAAACAATTAGGTATGACTACTATTGCTGAAATATTTCGCCTATTACATAAAGGCCTGAACTACACGACTATCGCTCGGGCTTGCCATGTCTCCGTAACTACCGTCATTCGGTATTGTTCCCTTATTTCTATTTCTCGTCCTAAAGAATTACCGACCGTCTTGGGTATAGATGAGTTTAGCGGCAATGCAGCCGGGCAGAAATACCGGGGCATCTTAACCGACCCGAACAGCCATAATGTTATTGATGTGTTACCTAAGAAAGAGACGAATGCCCTGTGTCGGTATTTCGCATCCTATAGCCGAAAAGCAAGGCAAAAGGTTCGGTTTATTGTGATGGATATGTCTCCGCAATTTAGGCTCGTCATGGAAACCTTATTTCCTCATGCCCATATTGTGTGTGACCGTTACCATGTTTGCCGTTTAGTGGATTGGGTGGTAAAACGAGTTGGAAAACGTGAACAAAAGAAGCCGGTACGCTATTCAGCCATGCTAAAGAGCAACAAGAGAATACTCATGAAACACCCCGGTAGATTAACGGAAGCTGAGCTTATTAAGTTGGAAGAAATCTTACTGGTTTCCGATGACTTAAGAAAAGCATATAAATTAAAACAAGAGTTCATTCATATCTTTAAAAGGCAGGGCAAGGAACGAATTTGGTTGGCCAGATTCCGACATTTGTAAAAGATTCAAATTAAATAGAAAGGATTCGGATAAACAATATAAAGGAAAGCGTGCATACTTTTTTATTGTATCGTGAATACAAAGACGGCGACTATAAATTAGTCGCCGTCTTTGTGTGTGTAAAGGAGTTATATTATCGGATGAACATATTAATAGAAGCACTTATCTTTGAAAATAGAACGCAGATTTTCCTGATCCAGGATTTTAGTTTTTTTGTATTTGACTGATACCAATCCTTTTTTTACAAACGAGTTCAGAATTTTTGTGGCGGTTATTCGACTCATGCCGGTTACAGAAGCCATTTGATGATGAGACAATTCTACGGAAGTATTGGAGAGTGAAAGCGTATAAAGAAGGCAGGCTAATTTTTCCTCGTTCTTTTGAAATTGGGCGTAAAAAATCCAGCTATGCAAAAGGGATATTTTATACATGAAATAAGACAGTATTTCTGTTATTAAATGTTGGTTAACGGAAGCTTCCTGAATCAGCTTTTTGGCAGATAATTTATAAACCTCGGTTTTAGTAAGTGAATCGGTACAAACGATTCTTTCGGAAGGCGAAGTAAAAGCGTCTTCTCCTATGATCGTATTTTCGGAAAAGTAACAAAGTGTTCGTTCCGTTCCGTCGGAATAAGGCAAATAGACGCGAATCACGCCTCTTTCAATAAGGTAGAGCGTGTCGGCCCTTTCTTTTCGAATGAAAACAATATCGCCTTCATTGAATCGTTCTTTTTTTCCATAGGTTTTAAAAATGTAAATCAAGTTTCGTGTCACGTTTTTAAAATCAGCTGTAATCATAATTCACCTCATAGATAATAAGAAAAATATAATTACATGAACAATTGTAATTATAATAATAACTTTAAGTTCTAAAAATATCAATAACAAATAACAAATAATTGATATTTTAAATAATTTAGATAATATAAGAAAAAAGCATCATAAGATGCTTTTTGATGAAATATTTTAAAGTGTATAAAGTTTTACAATTAAAAAAATATATAAATGATACGATTTAATAAAATAACCTAAGGAGGTGGAGGTAATGAAAAATGAAGAGACGGATAGAGAACTTCGTATAGGGTTTCTGGGATTGGGAGTAATGGGGCTGCCTATGGTTGCCAATATTATCAAGAAAACGGGTAAAGCTGTTTCAGGATTCGACGTGTCGAAAGAACGATTGAAATTATTTGAAGAAATAGGGGGGGATCCTGTTGATAATGTTGAAAAAATATATAAAGAATGCGATGTAATCATACAGATACTGCCTACTCACGAAATTATATCGAATTCTGTTAAAGAGGCCGTAAGATTCGGGAAGCCCGGAAATATTATTATTGATATGTCATCGACGGCACCTCATATTATTTTGCGACTGGAGGAGGAGGTGCAGCGAGCGGGAATGTTTTTATTGGATTCACCGGTCAGCGGAGGTAACGGGAAGGCTGCATCCGGGAGTTTGGCCATAATGGTAGGCGGAAATGAAGCCGCTTTTGAATCGGTAAAACACATATTGGAATATATGGGCGAGCCTGTATATACAGGTTCTATCGGTAGCGGAAGCGTTACAAAATTAGTTAATAATATAATCGCCGGAGCGTATTTGGCAGCTATTGCAGAAGGGTATGCTTTTGCCGCAAAAGCGGGAATTGATCTGAAAACTACATTTAATGCAACTAAATTAGGGTTTGCCGGCGGACCGCTTTATAGTGATAAGGTTCCGAAAATAATACGCAGAGATTATGAACCGGGTGCACGTATTGCCGTACATCGCAAAGATATTTTAAACGCCAAGGCCTATGCGCATGCATTAGGCATTGATTTACCGGTTACGGATGTTACCCTGCGTATTATGGATTGGATGAAAGACAACGGATATATTGATGTCGATCAAGCCGGTATGGTCAAATATTTTGAAGAAAAAATGTCGGTGCAAGTAGGAGAGTTCTAATTGTTATGATTATAACCTCCTTAGGAAATGCCGGGATTCATTTAAAAGAAGAAAGACAGAGTTGGCTGATTGACGGACTTTACGGAGAAAATGAATTTTTCCCGACTCAGTCGAAAGCGGTTGTAAAAGAATTACATGAACCCGGCGGAATGTTAAGAAATGCGGACTATATATTATTTACTCACCGACATAAAGATCATTTAAATGTGGAGCGAGTTCGGGCGTACTTATTGTATAATGCGGTTCGACAAATTTGGCTTCCTAAGCCGGAGGCGGAGCATTCCGAGTACGTGGATAACGGGAATTTGGAAGTGCAATATGTTACGCACCTTGATGAGGCGGAAGAACAGACTTTTGAAGTGATGCGATTTCATGATGCAGCTGTTTCTTTTTTGCGAACGGAACATTTAGGCGAATCGAAATTTAAAACATCACATTACAGTATCATGTTACGTATAAGAAACTGTATTCTGCTTGTTCTAGCGGATAGTGATGTTGTTTCTACCGTCAAAATTTTGGGAAGATTTAGTAATAAAAAAATTACGGCTGTATTTATTAATCCCGTTACGGGAAGCGACACCCGGGTCTTAAGTGCTTTGAAAAATATAATCGTGCAGCATATATTTATTTACCATATCCCTAACGAAGATCGATTCGGACTCATTCGATCGGCCGAATGTATGTGGAAAAAATTGAATGGAACGGCATCTGTGCATGTGTTGGCGGAGGAATTACAAAAAATATACATATAAGCTGAGATTGAGAATTCGACAGTCGAGATTTTCGGGATGATATTGAAAGGAGACGAAGAGGATGAAAAAGTATGATAAGACATTTTTATTGAATGCGTACCGAAAAATGGCTACAATTCGTGCCTATGAGACAAAAGTTGAAGAAATTTTTTTGGCAGGAGAATTGCCGGGATTTACACACTTGTATATCGGTGAAGAGGCATGCGGTGTGGGTGTATGCGAAAATTTAAACTCCGACGATTATATTGAAAGCACCCACAGAGGCCACGGTCACTGCTTAGCTAAAGGGGCCGATGTTAAAAAGATGATGGCCGAATTGTACGGAAAGGAAACCGGATATTGTCACGGTAAAGGCGGCTCAATGCATATTGCTGATTTCTCAATCGGAATGCTCGGTGCTAACGGTGTTGTCGGTGCCGGATACAATTTAGCGATGGGGGCCGCATTGGCAGCAAAACTTCAGGGAACCGAGCAAATTGCCGTGGCTTTTTTCGGAGACGGAGCATCCAATCGCGGAACCTTCCATGAATCTTGCAATATGGCATCTGTATGGAAACTTCCTATTTTATATGTTTGCGAAATGAACCAATGGGCATCGACGACTCCGTACAGAACTACCACATCGGTAGAAGATATTGCAGTTCGTGCCGTAGCATACGATATGCCCGGGAAGACCGTTAACGGAAATGATTTTTTTGAAGTATATGAGGCAGCGAAAGAAGCGGTTGAATATGTTCGGAGCGGAAAAGGACCGTATTTGCTGGAATTGAAGACGTATAGAATAAAAGGTCACTTTGTAGGAGATCCGGAAAAATACCGTACTAAAGAGGAAGTACAGGAACACTTCCAAAATGATGATCCTCTGGTTAATTTCCGTAAAACCGTAATCGAGAAAAAACTTTTAACGGATGCGGAGTTGGATGAGATAGATGAAGCGGCTCGACAACTCGTGCTTGAATCGGTTGAAGAAGCTATAGCGGCATCGTATCCCGATGAGTCGGAGCTCATGAAAAACTATTATTGTGACTAATTTATATAAAGGAGCGATATTTCATGCGAAATGTTACGTTTTCCGTTGCTACACAGGAAGCAATGCGTGAGGAGATGCAAAGAGACAGTAAGGTGTTTTTAATGGGAGAAGATATTGCCAGACAGGGCGGTATTTTCGGACAATTTAAAGATTTGGCGACTGAATTCGGTGCGGAACGGGTTCGAGACACGCCTATTTCGGAGACTGCTATTATCGGTGGCGGGGTCGGTGCAGCTCTTGCCGGAATGAGACCCGTAGTGGATATGCACTTTGCTGATTTTATCGGTGTTCCTATGGATGAAATTTTTAATCAAATGGCAAAAGCGAGATATATGTTCGGCGGTCAGGCAAAAGTGCCCCTCGTATTACGTGCTCCTGACGGAATGACCAGAGGCGGTGCAGCTCAACACTCTCAATGTGTGGAATCGTGGTTTATGCATATTCCGGGTATCAAAGTGGTCATTCCTTCAAATCCCGCAGATGCTAAAGGATTATTGAAAGCTGCTATTCGCAGTGACGACCCGGTTTTATACTTTGAGCATAAACGGCTGTTTTCTATGAAAGGCGATATCCCGGAAGGTGAGTATCTGACTCCTATCGGTAAAGCGAATATCGTTGAAGAAGGAACGGACTTGACGATTGTTTCTTATTCTTTCTATATGAATCATGTCCTGGATGCTGCTAAAGCATTAAAAGCATTCGGAATCAGTGTTGAATGCATTGACTTAAGAACTATTTCGCCTTTGGATATGGATACGGTTTATTCGTCTTTGAAGAAAACTAAACGACTCATGATTGTTCATGAAGCGGTTAAGCAAGGCGGTGTCGGAGCGGAAGTATCTGCAAGAGTTGCAGAAGAAATGATTGACTATTTGGATGCACCTGTTGTCAGATTAGGAGCCCCCTTTGTTCCCATTCCGTATGCCCCGACGTTGGAACGATTGGTTAAAATCGAGCCGGAAGATATTGTAAAGGCAGTAAGAGATATGCTTGGGAGATAGCCTTTTATAAGGTCTTATACTGACAGAAAGGATGTTTCTTATGAATAAAAAATTTGAAAATATTGATTTTGCCGGTTTAGATCGAAAAAGAAAAATTCACATCATTTTACCGGTATTTCTGGTATCCGTAATTGCATTTATCGACCGAGTAAATATTGCATATGCCGGTATGACTATGTCACAGCAACTGGATTGGCTTACTCCCGAAATATTCGGAGCCGGTGCCGGTATGTTTTTTCTGGGATATTTCTTTTTCGAAATTCCCGGTTCATTAATTGCGGCTAAATTCGATGCGTGCAAGTGGATTGCCCGTATCATGTTTACATGGGGTGTTGTTTGCGGCTTACTGGCCTTTATGCAATCACCTTTACATTTCTATCTGTTCAGGTTCTTGCTAGGGGCATGTGAAGCCAGCTTATATCCCGTTATTTATGCAGTGTTGTTTCCCAGGTGGTTTTTAGGTAGAGAACGGGCGGCAGCTATTTCATTGATGTTGACGTCTTTGCTTATTGCCGCAATTATCGGTGCACCTATTGCGGGGGTATTACTGGAGCTTAATTTGTTCGGACTTTACGGATGGCAGTGCCTGTTTCTGTTGGAGGCGGTTCCCGCACTGGTGTTTACATTTATTTTCCTGTTCTGGGTTAAGGATCGTCCCGAAAAGGTAAATTGGCTTACTCCTCTTGAAAAAGAATATCTGAATGAAACGATTGCGGCTGAAGAAGAAGAAAAACATAAAGCTAAGAAATATACTATTTGGCAAGCTTTGACGGATAAAAAGGTTTGGCGTTTGTGTGTTATTTACTTTACCTGGATTACCGGATTTTGGGGATTTAACTTCTGGATGCCGCAAGTTTTAAAAGGCGTCTCCGGCTGGTCTCCGGCATTGGTAGGAGTTGCCATTATTTTCCCCATGGGGGCGGCATTGATTGCTCAGGTTATAATCGGTCACCATTCATCAAAGACCGGAGAAATCAGATGGCATATTGCAGGTTGTATGTTTCTGGGAGCCTTCGGTTTGATTTGTGCACCGTTTATCCATACGGGGATTTTAAGTCTTATTTTTATCTCTATTACGGCAATCGGTGTATATTCGGCGATGGGTACCTGGTGGTCGGTGCCGACAACATTTTTGAGCGGTGCCGCGGCGGCGGGAGCTACGGCTATGATTAACTCCATAGCTAACCTGGGAGGATATTTAGGCCCCTATATGTTAGGTGTTATAAAACAGACTACGGGATCTACTGACGGAGGGTATTTCGCACTGGGCGGAATGCTGATTGTTTCCGGCCTTGTTATGTTAACGCTACCGAAAACACAGTCCGTAAGGTCAGCGGAAAAGGTAACGGAAGAAAAACCGTATGTATCTGCAGACTTGAATGAAGGAGGAGATTTCTAATGGCAAGCGAACTGACCATGCCTCAACTCGGTCTGACTATGACGGAAGGAATCGTTTCACGCTGGCTTAAGTCGGAAGGAGATACGGTACATGTCGGTGATGAAATCGTCGAAGTGGAAACCGATAAAATTAATAATATTATAGAATCACCGGAAGACGGAGTATTATTAAAAATTATTGCCGGGGAAGGTGAAACTTTACCGGTAAAAGGCATTCTCGGATATATAGGTAAAGCCGATGAGAAGATAGAAGCAGCGGCGAAAGTGTCTGAAGCGGACAAGGCTATCGAAACATCAAATCGTGAATCGGATAAAAAGACATGTAAAAAAAAGGTATGTGTCGAAGAGGGATGGGTACCGGCAACTCCTTATGCAAGGTATTTGGCACGAGAAAATAATGTCGACCTGCATCTGGTTTCGGGATCGGATTCTACGGGTCGTATTGTGGGAGATGATGTAAAAGATTATTTGGAAGGTCATAAAATCAAAATTTCTCCCGTTGCCGCAAAAATTGCGGCAGAACACGGCATTGATACCGGCTTGATAGATGCTGAAAGACGGATCATGAAGTCTGATGTAATGGCTGTACTGAATCCTGAGGAAAAAGTTTCCGTTGCGGTTGGTGAGATTGCCAAAGACGAGGCGTCGGTGAACAAAGAAAAATTGAAAGGGATGCGTAAAGTTATCGCTCAACGCCTGACGGAAAGTTGGCAAAATACCCCTCATGTGCACCATACGGTAGAAATTGATATGACGGCGGCAAAGCGATTAAAAGTATCTTTAGCCGACTCCGGCCGGAAAATATCCTATACCGACTTGATTATTAAAGCGTATAGCCGGGTTCTGAGAGAGTATCCGGCGGCTAATAATTGGCTTGTTGACGACTATATTGTACATAATGATGAGATTTGTATGGGTGTTGCGGTTGCGGTGGATAACGGATTGATTGTTCCCGTCATTAAAAACTCGGATATTTTGAGTCTTTCCGAAATACACGATGTAGTAGGAACGTTGGCGGATAAAGCGAGAAAAGGTTCGTTATCTCCTGATGAAATGAAAGGCGGAACTTCGACTATCAGTAATCTCGGAATGTACGGGTGCGATCACTTTACCCCTATTGTAAATCCGCCGGAAGCCTGCATTTTGGGAATATGCCGAACTGTTGACAAACCTGTAGTACGGAACGGAGAGATAGTAGCGGCTCCCGTTATGAATGCCGTTTTGGGGTATGACCATCGTATTATCGACGGAGCGGTGGCAGGAAGAATTACGGCGCGATTTAGAGAATATATGGAAAATCCGTTTCTTTTGTTGTAATCGGAAATGAGGTGAAAATATGGCTGTCGAACTTACAATGCCGCAATTAGGCCTGACGATGACGGAAGGTACCGTTTCGAAATGGCTGAAAAAGGCGGGAGATAAACTTAAGCAAGGGGACGAAGTCGTAGAGGTGGAAACCGACAAAATCAATAATATCATTGAGGCACCCGAGGACGGAGTCCTTATAAAAATCATTGCGGAAGAAGGCGCTATACTTCCCGTAAAGGGTATTTTGGGATATATCGGTAATGAGAATGAGGTCGTTGCCGAAGATAATAGTACAAAGCGGAATGTCGATACGGTTGAAGTCGTTGAAAAAAATATAGGTGATGATTCGAAGAAACGAATTGTCGTCATCGGCGGCGGTCCCGGAGGGTATGTTACGGCGATCAGAGCCGCTCAATTAGGTGCATCCGTATCACTCGTGGAAGAAAATAAGTTGGGCGGGACTTGTCTGAATGTAGGGTGTATTCCCACCAAGGCCCTGATTCATGCGTCAAGCGCATATGAAACTTTAAAACGAGATGCCGAACTACTCGGCATTCAGGTGTCTGCTCCGACAATTGACTGGAAAAAAACTTCGACTTATAAAGATTCCGTTGTAAATCGCTTGGTGAAGGGGGTCTCGGGACTTTTAGCCGCAAACGGAATTAAGGTATATAAAGGACATGCCGAGGTTGTAGATGCACATTGCGTTGAAGTTGACGGAGAAAAGATTGAAGCCGACTATATTATTATTGCTTCCGGGTCCGAACCCGTTTCCCTGAAGATTCCCGGTATCGATTCGAACGGGGTGATTGACAGCACCGGAGCATTGTCTTTGGAAGAATTGCCCGAATCAATGATTATCATAGGCGGCGGTGTTATCGGTATTGAATTTGCTTCCATGTTCGCGTCCGTAGGAGTGAAATGTACTATTGTGGAAGCCTTACCGTATATTTTACCGCCTATCGATAAAGAGATTGTGGAATCTGTACGTATCGACCTGGAACAGCGCGGAATCGAGGTTTTGGTGAACACTAAAGTGAAGGCCGTTATTGAGGAAAATGGGAAGCTGCGGGTTCAGGTAGACAGAAACGGCGAGGACGGGTTCATTACAGGCGATAAAATTGTGGTTGCAGTCGGGCGCAGACCTAAAACGGACGCGAAAGAACTTGAAAGAGTAGGGGTAAAGACGGAACGGGGAAGAATCGTTACAGATGATCGATTCCGCACTTCCGTGCCCTCCATATTTGCGATCGGCGATTGTAACGGCAAATTAATGCTTGCACATGCAGCTTCGGCACAAGGTGTGGCAGCTGTTGAAACTATTATGACGGGAAAAAGTCATTATTCCGACAAGGCTGTTCCGTCTTGTATCTATCTGGAGCCGGAAGTAGCAAGCGTAGGCATGAAAGAAGAGGATGTACAAGCTGCGGGAATTCCTTACAATGTCGGTAAATTTTCTTTGGCCGGTAACGGAAAGAGTCTTATTGAAAATGGCGGTAAGGGACTGATTAAAATTATTGCGGACAAAAAGTACGGAGAAATATTAGGTGTACATTTATACGGTCCGCGCGTCACGGAATTAATATCAGCATGCGTTTTAGCAATACAATTGGAAGCAACGGTTGACGAACTTATAGATTGCGTATGGGCGCATCCGTCCGTCAGTGAATCTATCGGAGAGGCAGCGGAGGCCGTGTGCGGTAATGCCATTCATTGGCCGCCTAAGTAACATGATGTCGAGTGTTCGGGGGGATAGGGGTGATTATCTCCTTCCCCCGAATAATCTTCTGGGGTGATATTTATGTCTGCTCAACGTAATAAGCCCGAGTGGCTGAGACAGCGGGTTTGTAATGATGAAATATATAAAAATGTAAGAAAAATGATAGAAGGACTAAGTTTACATACCGTATGTGAGAGTGCGAATTGTCCGAATATAGGTGAGTGCTTCGGGAATAAGACCGCAACTTTTTTGATATTGGGCGGGGTGTGTACCCGAGCTTGTAAGTATTGCGCCGTTACCAAGGGACATCCCGAACTACTTGATGCCGGAGAACCGAAAAAACTCGCTTCGGCCGTGGCACAACTCGGTTTAAAACATGCGGTTATTACATCGGTTACACGTGATGATTTGCCGGACGGCGGTGCGAAACAATTCGCCGAATGTATTGATGCCGTTTATAAACAATGTCCGGATACGACGGTAGAAGTACTGGTGCCTGATTTCCAAGGAAAAACAGAGTCGTTGGATACCGTCTTGAATAGGAGACCTACGGTATTTAATCATAATATCGAAACGGTAAAAAGATTATTTCCGTTTATACGGCCGATAGGAAACTATGATCAATCATTGCGGATATTGAACTATGCACATAATTATGCCTACCGGCCGCTGGTTAAAAGCGGAATTATGGTCGGATTGGGCGAGACCTTTGATGATATGGCGGAGACATTGAAAGAACTTTTTATGGCCGGAACGGATATAGTTACGATAGGGCAATATTTGCGTCCGTCCGATAAACATGTTCCTGTAGCAGAATATGTCTCCTTGGAAAAATTTAGAGAATATAAGGTATTAGGTGAGAAGATCGGCATTCCGTATGTCATAAGCGGTCCGCTTGTAAGAAGTTCGTATAAGGCCGGCGTAGCGGTAAACGAATATGATAAAAAGTACGGTAGTTGCGGTGAGAGAAAGAGTAGTTAATCTTATACTTGCAGGTGATATATTATGAAGTATTTGGTAGTGGAATCAACCAATCCTTATCACAACTTGGCATTGGAAAGCTATTTATTTGAAAAAAAAGAGGATGACTATTTGTTACTGTGGCAGATAGAGAATTCTGTTTTAATCGGGAAAAATCAGAATACCGTAGAGGAAATTAATCAACAATTTGTTCTGGAACACGGGGTGCACGTACTGAGGAGAATAACCGGCGGCGGTGCCGTATATCATGACTCGGGAAATCTGAATTTTTCTTTTATTATTAATAAACGAGATAATGAAGATTTTAATTTTCGATTTTTTGCCGAACCTGTGTTAAAGACGCTGGAAAAAATAGGACTCCACGGAGAGTTTTCAGGGCGAAACGATCTTCTTCTGGACGGGAAAAAATTCTCGGGCAATGCCCAGTGTATGAATAAAACCAGGTTGCTTCATCATGGCTGTGTGATGGTTGATGCGAACTTTGATTATCTGCATAATGTGTTAAAAGTAAATGAAAAAAAATATGAATCTCGCGGGATTAAATCAGTCAAAAGTCGAGTAACTTGTATCAATAAGTATTTAGATAAACCTATAGCCGTAAGTGAATTCAGGGATAGATTATTGGAAGAAATATTGGTGAATTCTCCTACTATGGAACCTTTGGAATTAACGGAATTTGACGAGGAAGAGATACAAAAGATTCAAGCGGAAAAATTCCGGTCTTGGGGATGGAACTTCGGATATTCGCCTAAGTATAATCTTCGTAAAGAAAAAAAGTTTTCGGCAGGATTAATAACCATTTGTTTATTGATAGATAAAGGATTGATTACCGATGCTCATATATTCGGAGACTTTTTCAGTCATGCCGATATCTGGGATTTTTCCTGTAAGCTTCGCGGCCTCAGAATGGATGAGGCATTATACGAAAATATAAGGAGACTCATGCCGGAAAAGTATATACACGGGATTACGGCGAAACATATATATGATTTGATTGTTTGTTGATAATATAAAATCAGTATAATTTGAAATTTGTAAACTTATCAAAGTAGTTTTTAAAAGTAGCAGAGGTCTGAACGAGAGTGTTACTCACGTCCGGACCTCTTTATGTTATTCAGGGATACCGGAAATAATGCGTTGAGCAAAACGGTATTTCGGTAAATTTTTAAGAAAGAGTCTATTTGTTTATTGTGTTGTTTTCGTAACAAAAGTGATAAAATAATGACAAATATATCACATGGAAAGATTAGTCAAATTTATATACGGAAGACGGTAGCTGAGGAGGTTAGGTACGCAGTAATAGGAGGAAGCGTTTCTTAACTTCGTTTTTTCATTGCGATGAATGTTGTGGCAGATATGAAAGCAGGGGATTCTAATGAATAGGGATGAAAAAAATAAGCTCGAATTTCACGACAGGATGGATATGGTTGTTCATAATGACCGACTCAATCGTTTTAACGGCAGGCAAGGTCACGGGTTTGCCGCAGAGCAGGGGAATACGTTAATAGACAAGGTACACGGTCGGGATGCCTGCATTGTAGGCGACGATAATGCGAAGAACGGAGCCGACAGAGTGGTAGACGGGAGGCTTATTCAGACAAAGTATTGCAATAATGCAAAGGCATCTGTTGAAGCAGCCTTTAAGAACGGACAATTACGTTATGTCGATGCTAACGGAAATGCCATGCAAATCGAAGTCCCTTCCGATCAGTATGATGAAGCGGTTCGTATTATGGCGGAAAAAATAAGACAGGGTAAAGTGCCCGGTTGTACGGACCCTGCCAAGGCGAAGGAACTTGTCCGTAAAGGCAATGTAACGTATAAGCAGGCTATGAATATTGCTAAAGCCGGGACTATAGAGTCTCTTACATTCGATGCGGCTAACGGGCTGGTAGTCGGAGCCGGTGCGGCCGGAATATCGGGGGCTATCGTTATGGCTCGGGCATTATGGGACGGCAGAGACCTTGACGAGGCTGTAGATATGGCCGTTTATGCGGGAATTCAGGCCGGAGGAACGGCATTCGTTACGTCTCTCGTATCGGCACAGCTGGTTAAGACCGGTCTGAATCAAATGCTGTTGGAGCCTTCCATCGCGTTGGTCAAGTTATTGCCGAGCGATGTAAGACATGCTTTGGTTAAGGTTTTGCGTAACGGGGCACCTCTTTACGGCGGTGCGGCGACTAATAACTTAGCTAAGTTGTTGAGGACCAATATTATGGTCGACGTTGTGGCGACCTTGGTGCTATCGGGGAAGGATATCGGTCATTTTATAAACGGTAAGATTTCGGGAAGACAGCTTTTTAAAGAGATGACAACCGTGGCTTCAAGTGTATCCGGAGGAACCGGGGGTGCTTATGCGGGCGGTGCGGCCTTGTCTTTTTTAGGACCTGCCGGCACGATTGCCGGAGGGATTTTAGGAGGAATAGTAGGCGGCTTTTTATCATCTGCATATGCACGGAAACTTTTGGATAAATTTATAGAAGATGATGCCGTTGCGTTGACAAAAATTGTTAGAGACCGTTTTAGTATTTTGGCGGGAGATTATCTTTTAAGTGAGGCCGAAGCGGATTTGATCGGCGATGTATTAAAAATTTGTCTTACGTACGGGAAGTTACTTGAAATGTATGCTTCAGACAACAGATATGAATTTGCCGATAAAATCATTATTGAATCTATTGATTCGGTTATTTGTTGGCGTACACGAGTCATAATCCCCGACCGGAGAATATTGGCCGAAAGGACGGGACACGTTATCTCGGGACTTGAGTCGGGAACTTTCAGTATCAGAGATGCCGCTCAGGTAAATCCACAGAAGATTGCCGAAAAATTGTTAGGACGACCCATATCCGAATTTGCGGCTAAAAAAGCCTGGTATGTAACGCAACAGTTTAACAGTATCGGAGTGCAGGGGGAAACGGTTTTACGGCAAATGCAGGCTGATGAAAAGAACTTCTCTCGTTATTTGGCTCAACGTTCTATGCGATCTGCAAATGGAATAGCCGGCGAGGAGAGTCCTGAAGCTCGTGAGTTTAACCGATTACTGGATGAGTTGGAAGGCAAATAATAGTTACAGTTCGTAAATAAAACGGGTAAGAAATACGGAGGCATTAAGATGAATGAATTGAAGCTTATTGATGAAAGTCTTATCACTTTAGATGAAAGAAACGAGATTTCGGCGGAGATCGACTCCGTTATTGCCGGTCACGTAAATAACAGGCAGGAAATAAATCGTCTGGCATTTGCCGGTATCGCATGCCTTACCGAAGCGGAGGAGAAGCAAACCGCATTAAATAACAAAACGGGGTTGCAACGATTTATAGGGAGTATAACGGGAACGAATCAGAAGCTGGAAAAAGCGATCGGCGGAAATCTGGTTAAAGCACAGTATGCAGCCCAGCAGGCACTGATAAAATTGGCGGAACAGAACGAGCTGTCTTTTGAACTCATCGCGACAGTCAATAACAAATTGAATTGTCAGGTCATGAAAATCGACTCGGAAATCGACGGGGTGAAACAAGATGTAAATAATATCTATCGAGGGTTAAACCGGTTTTTAAAGACGTATCAAAGCCAATTGGTTCAAACCGAGCTCCGTTTGGAAAAATTGGAACGAAATGTAAACTTGCTGAAATGGTCGCAGTCCATTGAGTATCAAATGCTGGACGGTATTCCTTACGGTGAGCTGGATGATAACGCTAAGACCGGTTGTCTGATTCGTGATTTTTATGAAAGGTCTCACGGACATTGGGACTTGAGTGATTTGCTTTTGCTCAAATCCACCCTGAAGGATATAGGACTTTCACCGAATGATGAGATTAACTATTTAGATGCGTTGGCGGCGATTCATGATTATAATCTGTTGGACGATGAGTTATCAGAAAAATCTATAGAACGGGATGAGTATGTACCGCTTACGGCAACGGTTGTGTTAGATAAGTTGAACCGCTTGGAAACAGATGAGAGAAATCAGGTTGAATTTTATAAACGCCATATAGGAAAAGAACTTACAGATAAAGCGATACGAAATGAGCTGACGGAATTATATTTGAAAGACGAATCGGCAACAAATGTAAACAGTTCCGTATCTCGATTCGACTTCATTCTGGAAATGCTGTTTAATTTAAGCGAAATCCGTCGCAGTAATGCCGATGATTTATTAAAGCAAGGCATTGCCTATGAAGACGGTGACGGGGTGGAGCAGGATTTCACTCATGCAGCGGAGTTGTATAAACAGGCGGCAGATTTGGGGAATTCTGAGGCTATGGGGCGATTGGGTGGTTTGTATTATATTGGTAGAGGAATTAATCAAGACTATAATAAGGCTAAAGAATATTTTGAGAGTGCTGTAATTGCCGGTGAGATTGAGGCTATGGCGTATCTCGGGATCGCATACCTGGAGGGTAAAGGCGTAGAGCAGAATTACGGGAAGGCCAAAGAATGGTTTGAGAAAGCAGTGGAAAGTGGTAATAAAGAAGGCATGTATTGCATGGGCCTGATTTATGAGAACGGAAACGGAGTAGAGCAGAGTTATAGCAAGGCCAAAGAGTGGTATGAAAAGGCGGTAGAAAATGGTAGTAAGTATGCTATGTTCCATATTGGATTATTGTATGAGAACGGGAACGGTGTAGAGCAGAGCTATAGTAAGGCTAAAGAGTGGTATGAAAAGGCGGCAGAACATGGCGATGGGTATGCTATGTCCCAGATTGGATTTTTGTATGACAACGGAAACGGCGTAGAGCAGAATTATGGGAAGGCCAAAGAATGGTTTGAGAAAGCAGCGGAGCGTGGTAATAAAGAAGGCATGTTCTGGATTGGATTCTTGTATGAAAACGGAAACGGAGTAGAGCAGAACTATAGCAAGGCTAAAGAGTGGTATGAAAAGGCGGTAGAACATGATCATGCGACGGCTATGCTTAGAATCGGCTATTTGTATGAAAATGGAAATGGAGTAGAGCAGAGCTATAGTAAGGCTAAAGAATGGTTTGAAAAGGCGGCAGAACATGGCAATGAGTATGCTATGTTCCAGCTTGGATTTTTGTATGAAGACGGAAATGGTGTTGAGCAGAGCTATAGCAAGGCTAAAGAATGGTATGAAAAGGCGGTAGAACATGATCATGAGACGGCTATGCTTAGAATCGGCTATTTGTATGAAGCCGGAAACGGAGTAGAGCAGAACTATAGCAAGGCTAAAGAGTGGTATGAAAAGGCAATGGAATTTAATAATGCTGCGGCTATTCGACAATTAGGATGTTTATATTTAGCGGGACTTGGTGTTAAACGCGATTTAATAAAATCTTTTGAATTAAGTAAAAAGGCAGCTACTCTTGGCGATGAACAGGCTATGTTTGGTATGGGACTGTTATATGAGAGAGGGATTGGGACAGGACGCGATTTAAAAGTAGCCAAAGAATGGTATAAAAAGTCTGCTGATTTAGGATGTGACTCGGCAATCGAGGCTTTGAAACGACTTAGTTAAAAGGGGACTCTATAGAAAAATGCATTATGCTTACATAGAGTGCAATATATATCAGAGATAGCGTATAGGGATCGTACTATGAATAAAAATTGTTTCGAGATTATTTACCTTATTGCCGTTTTCACCTTCCTTTGTATTACTACTGCCTTTGCTAGCATCGACACGCAGACGGCTTCTATTGTGTCAAAGTTACAGGGACAGTGGTATGACGAGAACGGGAATGTAGCTCTGGATTTTGAAGGGAATACGGTGAATGGCTATCCCGTTGTGGGGGCTTATCATCCTGCCGGGGGCAGTGGTGATTTTAGTTGTACGCTTCGGATCATCGAAAATGAAAGCTATAAAGACTTATTTCTTATTTGTTCCCATGTAGAAAAGCCGGACTATCATTCCCATATTATTTTGAATGGAGCATATGGTGATGCCTCTAAGGGAGCTATGCTTCTTAGAACAAAGACGGCTCAATATTATGAAACGGTCGGCGGTATCGGTATTGACATGCCGGCTAAAGAGGTTATAGCTAAATACGGTGAACCCGATATGAGGCAAATATGGCGGAAGACGCCCGGTGAGTATTTGTGGAAGTACAATCGCATGGGCTTAGAGCTGATTATGCGATATGACCGAGTTGATCGGATTCGCATCTTAAAAAACGGCGATCGTCGTTTTGACAGGACGGGCTTTAATTGTGTCAATGCTCCTTATGAGTTTCAGGAAGTCTACGGGGTTAGATATGCTCCCGGAGCCGGGCCGTTCGGGAGTTTCGAAATAGGACATGGAGAATGTATGTGGTTTGATGAATATCCCGATTGTATAGAGTTATCGACTTGTTGTAATTAATATGTCGGGCTATTGAACTGAAAGATAGTACGAAGTCGTACTTTATTCATGTCAGGAGGATGCAGATGTCAAAGGATCCGGAGTCTCAGTTATCTCAGAAAAAATTTGCCATGAAAGTTAAGTGGCTCGATGCTGGGTGGATGTTTGTTGATGTTACTGTAAACGGAAAGACATTTGAGCGAATGTTTGATCAGGATGTCAGTGACCCTACTATTAACCTGATGGAAACGTATTTGGCCGTTCGGGATTATACGGAAGACGGTAAGAATGTTCTTTTAAGAGATAACAATATTTATTGGATGTGGGACGATAGGACAACTTTTTATGTTCATATTGTTCGAATGGATGATGACCGCTATAAGATCTCCATTGAGGATGATGAATTTCAAAAAGAGGATGCGGTGCTTAGTAAGACCGAGTTTTTGGCGGCTCTGGATGATTTTTTTCAGAGCATTTTAGATAATCCGGGGTTTCCGTACCAGTATCCGGTGGGAACAGAAGCGGATGATGATACCCTGGATAAGGCTGAACAGATGTATCGGTCCATATTTGAGTTATTGCCGGAAGAAGTACGTCATGAGGATGACGTTTATTACGGAATAAAGAGCATTTGTATTAATGCCATGGTTAAAGTTTATCCCGAGGCACAGGCCTATGCCGATGATTATCGAAAAATGTTGGAAACTTATACGATTCCCAAGCGATGGGAACGATGGAAGTAGATTTTACAGTAGGAATATTTCCCCACAAAAAAAATCCCGGTCGGATTCAATCCGAACGGGATTTTCTACTGCCCATTAGGCCTCCTAACCGAGCAGTATGGCGTTCTCCATATGTATTGTGTCTATGTGGAAGATTCCCAAGTCTACGATGGTGGTGCGAGCTGCCCCTTTGCTTAAGCAAAGGGAAGACATCGTTTCAGGTGGTCTGCCGGGATTTGAACGTAGCGGTCTTCCTTGTCCAGGACTTCGATCATGCCGTTGTTCCAGAAGGTGGAGAGGCGGAGTTTTCTGCCGCTTTCCAGGCAGAAGGTAATGTTTTTGATGTACGAGGTCAGACCGCAGGGCAAGGTCATGTTACAGGCTCCCGTAAATTCGCAGGCCGCTTCTTCAAAGGTTTGTTCTTCAATGAGGCAGTCGGTGATGGTATCTCCTTGGAGACCTGAAAAGAGTTCTTTGGCCAGGTATTCTTGCTCCAGCTCTTCTTCGGAGGCTCCGTAGTAGTGCGTCGGAATGGAGTCTTTGCCCATGTAGACGGTTGAGGATTCGGTGAAGTCGATTTCAAATTTTCCTTTGTCCGTCACAAGGACTATGGGACAGAGATACCAGTTCATAATGAGGTTAAAGTGGTCGACTCCGCATAGACAGGCATCGACGTCGATGGAGGTTTTATTTTCCGGATGGCGTTTGTGCGTGCAAAAATGGGATATGGAGTAACCGTCTATGGGGCCGACGCCGAAGCCCACAGTGGTGATTTCTTCAATGGTCGCTCCCATGAGACCCAAGTGATGACAGTATTTTTTAAAAACGTCAGCCTCTTGAACAGCCGGAGCCGCCCATTCATGTTTGGAGAATTCCCTGCTCATAAAACCTTGTGCACCCTCTCTCAGTCGTAGGTTGTGTTCGTTAATAAACCGTTGCATATCGTCCATGTCGGCACTTCCTTTATAAAAGTAGTACGTACTAAACGAATCTTTGTAATCTCATCATATCATAATAAATTTTAAAGAACAAACAAATTAATAACTAACGAGTTAAAGTATATTGCATACAAAGTATTAAAAATCTTAAAGTCAGGGTTTTTATGCTTTACATAGGGGCTCTTTGGCATATGATTGCCTTAGAATTATTCGGGCTGTGATATAATAATTACTACATGTCAGATCTAACGGTTGTATGGTGTTTCGGTTAGGGGGATAAATGATGAAGACAGGCTATGATTTATTAAACGATCCGTTTTTGAATAAGGGCACGGCATTTACCATTGAGGAACGTATAGAAAACGGGTTGGTCGGGTTGTTACCGCCTCATGTACAGACTCTTGAAGAGCAGGCTAGGCAAGCGTACGAACATATTTGCCGCAAGGATGCGGGTATTGAAAAGCGGCGTTTTCTCATGCAATTGTTTGATACGAATCGCACCTTGTTCTATAAGGTGTTTAGCGAACACGTAGTCGAATTCATGCCTATTGTGTACGATCCGGTTATTGCCGAAAATATTGAAGAATACAGTGAACTTTTTGTAAATCCGCAAAATGCCGTCTTTTTGTCTGTCGACGAGCCGTCGCGAATTGAAGAGTCCTTGAGAAGCGGTGCAGAGGGCAAAGATGTTCGTCTCATTGTCGTGTCTGATGCGGAAGAAATTCTCGGTATCGGTGACTGGGGTACGAACGGTGTTGACATTTCCGTCGGTAAGCTTATGGTATACACGGCCGCCGCCGGTATTAACCCCGAACAGGTTTTGCCGGTTATCCTGGATTGCGGCACCAATCGTCAGTCCCTTTTAGACAATCCGCTATACCTGGGAAATCATCAAAAGCGTGTAACAGGGCATGATTACGACGTATTTTTAAATACTTTTGTGGAAACGGCGGAACGACTCTTTCCGAAGTTGTACTTACATTTTGAAGACTTCGGCAGAGACCATGCGGCGGCTCTATTACAAAAGTATAATAAGACCTATCCCGTATTTAACGATGATATTCAAGGGACGGGGATTATTACGCTCGCCGGTATTTTGGGAGGTCTCGATATTTCTCAAGAAAAGCTAACGGATCAGGTGTACATGTGCTTCGGTGCCGGTACGGCCGGTTGTGGTATTGCTCACCGCGTCTATTCGGAAATGGTGAAACAGGGTCTTTCCCCTGAAGAGGCAAAAAAACGTTTTTATCTTGTCGATAAACAGGGCCTTCTTTTTGATGATACGCCGAATCTTACGCCGGAACGACGAGAGTTTACTCGTAACCGCAATGAGTTTTCTAATGCCCATGAATTGACGAATTTGGAAGCTGCCGTTAAGGCTGTGAGTCCGACGATTCTTGTGGGTACGTCGACAGTTCCCGGAGCCTTTACGGAAGGTATTGTTCGACATATGGCCAAAACGACGAAACGTCCTTTCATCTTCCCGTTGAGCAACCCGACAAAGCTGGCAGAAGCCAAGGCGGCAGATCTCATTGAGTGGACAGAAGGTCGCGGCCTTATTGCTACGGGTATTCCTGCCGAACCGGTCATGTATAAGGGGATTATGTATTATATCGGACAGGCTAATAATGCCCTCATTTATCCCGGCTTGGGTTTGGGTGTCATGGCAGCAGAGGCCAAGCTGTTGACGGATGAAATGATTTCCGCAGCCGCTCATGCATTGGGAGGAATCATAGATGTAACGCAACCCGGGGCAGCCACCTTGCCGCCGGTAGATAAACTCACGGAGTTTTCCCATACTGTGGCCGTAGCGGTAGCAAAAGAAGCCGTACGGACAGGGCAGAGTGATTTGAGCGAAGAAGAGGCTTTGCAAAACGTGGATGCTTTGAAATGGATCCCTGAATACAAATAAAAGCACGTAAGTAAAAGAGGCATCTCATTGAGATGCCTCTTTTATGTGAAAATTCTTATTTGTAGAATATGTCAAAGCTCAGACTCGTCGACGTATTGTCGTTATGGTATTGGGTAATGACGATCAGGTAGTCGTCGGTATTCAAGGTGACGGCTGTACTTTCATCGCCCGCCGGAATTTGTTCTTCTATGATTTCCGGTATGTTGTATGTCCGCAATTGCCCGTCAGGCAAGGTAACCGTCAGGTTCTTTCCCGATTCGTCCAAGGCCAGTGTGTAGTCGCCGAAGGTACGAGAAGCTTTGCGAGTCTGCTTGTTGAAGAAAAAGACGTTGTTTAAATTCGCCTCCGCATACGACGCAATATGATAGGAAATAGAGGATTCTCGTCGCGGCGTCAGGTTTGTTACCTTGCCTTTTTGGTTACCGGCCGGGGAATGACCGGCGGTGTCAGATTCGCCTTCCGATTCGCTCTGAGCCGATTCGGCATCCTTATCGAACTGGCTGCTTATGGAGAAATGGGGGATATAGGTATCTTTTTCGTGAGTGTAGGTGACGAAACGGATGAAAGAGGTGTAGCCTACAAGAGGCATGAACATAATGAGACCCATGACAAGGGCGAGAAGTTTCGTGTGAGCTCCCGGTCCTGTTTTACGAATGAGCAGGTAGAGGTTGTGAATGAGAAATGCGCCGTTAAAGAGGATGATGTAAACGGCCCCCAGGATGAGAGATGAATCGACATAGACTCGCTTAACGGTAAGGATAAGGCAAAGGGCCGTAAGGGCTGAGAAGAGGATGAGAATGAGGGGGCGTTCGGGGATGGTCGCTTTAATGCGAAAGCCGGCTAAAAAGAATAGATAGTACAAGGTAACGTAAGGATAGTAGGTATACAAAAAGCGAGCATCCGGTCGCACGTCGATAAGGATTAAAAACAGATAAATGACGGCCAGGGTTCCCGAAAAGACGGTGAACTTAGGCACGACGGTTTTAAAGATAAAGGTGTAGAGTTTGCCCGGTTCGGAAGGTCCTGATTCATACGAAAAGAGGACGATGAAGAAGACCAGGGTCCACAAGGTGGGCGTGAGATGACCGGTAATGAAGGTAATAGGGAGGCTTTCGGGAAAAATGAGGGCGACAAATAAAAGGATGACGGATAGCAGAGTGTTGATGAGTATGGCTACGGCGCCTGCTTTGATGAATTGCAGAAAGCGTCCGTAAAAAGCCGATGTCGGGTTATTCGTAGCATCCAAGGTCAAGTATCGCAAGACGGTGACAAAGAGCCAGAGAGCCGCTAAGTTAAGGCATAAGGCGGAAACGCCC
>NZ_JAQCUN010000069.1:960-6944 GCF_027685385.1 Megasphaera sp. AF13-6AC | reverse complement strand
CTTTTTTTATTGCAGCAAGGTAAATTCATCTTTATGGTATTTAATCAGCCCGTCTTTTTGCATCCTACTGAGTTCTGCCGACATGGCACTGCGATCTACGGATAAAAAGTCGGCCAACTGTTGGCGATTGAATTCAATAGTAAAGGAAGGACTCCCCAGACGTCTTGCCTCATCGGACAAATAAGCCATCAGCTTTTGACGCGTCGACCGTTGCGAAATATAACGAATTTTTTTCGTTAAAAGAATATTCTTTCCTGCCAATAAGCCCATTACATTTCGCAATACACGCCGAGCCTCTGCAGGTAAAGATGTATCAGATCTCATCAATGAATCGATACTCAAAAAAAGAATGTCACCTTCTTCAACGACAACCACATCCACAATAGCTTGTGCCGACGGTAAGGCCGCAAAGGCTTCGCCGAAGAGTTGTCCCTTTTGAACGAGCGTCAAAATATTACGATTTCCCCAGTAATCTTCTTGAACGATATGACAACTTCCGGATAAGACAATACTGATAGTGTTTATGTCATCGCCTGCATAAAAAACGAAATTGCCTTTGTCAAAATGTCGTTTACGAGCACCCATGGACTGTAATAAAGATCCTATGGATGTTTCTTCAACGCCCTTAAAGAGGTCCGTATTTTTTAAAAGCGAAATGTATTCTTCCATGTTGTCACCTCAGTTATATTTCCAACAGACTCGGTACGTTTATTCTACTATACTATGTCCAGAAATAAAACAGATCTTTAAGGAGGCACGTCATGGAAACACAAATATTTATGAATCCGGTAGGTGGCCGAATGATGAGATCTCTTCAAGATAACGAAAATATCTCGCATCTTTCATACTGGCCCATTCAGTTGAAATTGGTACCTGAAGAATCTCCGGCTTTTAACGGGGCGGACTTACTCATTGCTGCTGATTGCACAGCTTATGCCTATGCCGATTTCGGTAAAGATTTTATAAAGGACAAGACTCTTATCATTACCTGTCCTAAACTGAATGATGATAACGCTATGGAAAAACTGACGAATATTTTAAAAAATAATGACGTTCATTCGGTAACGGTCATCCGTATGAGTGTTCCTTGCTGTCAACGTTTAGAAAAAACAGTTGAACAAGCCGTCGCAACCTCTCAAAAAATGCTTCCTATTAAAACATGTGTCATTACTCCGAACGGATCCGTTCAATAACCATATACTAAAAGGAGCTTCGCATTAGCGAAGCTCCTTTTTTTCAGATATTCCATTCTTCTTTCAAGGTAGAAAGACACAAGAAGGTTTGAGTCATTGTTACCGTCGGAATTTCGTTCAACTCTCTCATAATGAACTGTTCCAACTCATCAGGTGTCTTAACCAGAACTTTCAATATGTAATCGAAAGCCCCTACGATGTGGTGACATTCCAAAACCTCGTCAAAGGTTAAAATACGCTTTCTGAACTCGTCATCTGTCGAAGTACGCTCTACAGTAACCATAATAAACGCAGTTACATTATACCCCGTCTTGCGACGACTTAATTTAACACCGTATCCTTCAATTATTCCGTTGTGTTCCATCTTACGTATTCTTTCGGCCACAGCCGGAATTGACAATCCTACGACCTTACTGATATCCGTCGCCGAAACCTTACCGTTTTTTTTCAGCAACTCCAAAATATTCTCATCAATATGATCCATATGCCTACCGCCCTTTGTGAAATATTTCGTATACTTTATTCCATTATCTTATAAAATGAAAAAAAAGTAAATACAAAATGCAAAAATCTTATGTTTTCACCCGATTTCCATAACTGAAAAAAGGTTAGGGCATTAGCTTAAAATCACTGTTCAAGTCGGAAAAATGAGACTTAAATCCGTCTGTCATGTATATCTTCCCGTCAGTTGTCGTAATCATGGCTTCCACACCGTTTACGGAATGAGCAAATTCCATTCCCCGTTCAGGCCCGAGGACAAACAAAATGGTCGTCAGCATATCCCCCAACATACCGCCATGTTCAATGGACGAATCTACCAGAACGGAATCACTCATCACACCGCTACGAGCCGGTCGACCTGTTTTAGGATCGAAAATATGATGGTACCGCACACCGTTTTCTTCAAAAAAGCGTTCATAGTCTCCCGACGTGGAAATATTTTCATTACTTACGGCTACAATACCCAAGTATGTGTCTTTATCATCATTACGCGGATGCTTAATGCCGATACGCCAGGGGCCGCCTTTAGCGTTGGAACCTAAGGCATACATGGAACTGGCACCGAGATTAATCAAACCGTTTTCAATATGATGTTTGGCAAAAATAGCCCGTACTTCATCAACGGCATAGCCTTTGGCAATGCCGCCCAAATCAATACTCATACCCGCTTTAGCAAGTTTCACACTGTGATCTTCAGGCCGCAGCAGTATATCCTTATAGTTAACAAGGCTTTCGGCAGCTGCAATTTCTTCATCCGAAGGAATCCGCTGATTATCCGTTCCGATTCCCCACAAGTCCGTTATGACTCCTGTGGTAATATCCCAAGCACCTTGTGATTTTTCAGAGTAAGTTTTTGCAAAATCAATCATTTCATACACGGCAGGATCCACTTGTACATAGTCCTTTCCCGCCGCCGCTTTCAATTTTCCCAAATCACTATCCGGACGCTGTGCACTGGCCAGCCGGTCCAATTCCTGGATTCGGGCAAAACTTTCCTCAACCGCTTCCTTTGCTTCCGGTCCCGTCGCCTTTAAGGATATCGTCGTATCCATGGCTACTCCGTTCTTATCGTAAGACTGCTCCGAACGCGAAAGGCATCCGGAGCAGACCAACGACAGAACGAGAAGGAATACTACGGCTATCATGGTCGTATATCTTCTTCCGTTCATAACACTATTATCCTATCTTTGCTTCTTCAACTTCAGCTTTTGCCGCTTTTACATATGCGGCAATAGCCTTGGTCGGGCACTTAGTTACACAAGTGGGATCTTCACAAGCATGGCAAATTTCGGGATTTACCACTGCCAAGTGATCGATTACCTGTACGCCGCCTTCATGCGAGCAATTACGTACGCAAAGTCCGCAACCGATACATGCAGCCGAGCAGGACTTCTTAGCAACTGCCCCGGCTTCTTTGGAGCTGCAACTTACGCTGACTTTTGCACTTACAGGTAACAATTCGATAACGTGATTCGGGCAAACACTTGCGCACTTACCGCAACCGGTGCAAAGCACCTTGTTTACTTGGGGTAACCCGTTCGTACCCATCGTCATAGCATTGAAGGGGCAATTGCGAACACAATTACCGAAGCCCAAGCAACCGAACTTACAGGATTTAGGCCCCTGCTGAATCTGTTTAGCAGCTGCACAGTCCATAACGCCCTTGTATTCGTATGCCATCTTGGCAATACCGATACCGCCACGGCATTTAACATGTGCAAACTTAGCTTCCGCAGCTTCTGCCACCTTACCGGTAAGCATGGCTACTTCTTCAGCAACTGCCGCTTTACCGGGAACGCAGAGATTGGGCGGAACATCAGGATCGTTTACAACCGCTTCGGCATATTTGGCACAACCTGCATAACCGCAAGCACCGCACTGACCTTGAGGCAGAGCTTCTTTAACTTCACCAATCAAAGGATTTTCGTCCATAGCAAACTTCTTATCCGCCGTTGCCAAGACGAAACCGAATACGGTACCTACGCAAACCATAATAACTACGGCCATGATAGATATAAATAAGGTTTCATTCATAATCTTATGTCACCTCTTATCCTATAACATACCGGAGAATCCGAGGAAGGCCAAGGATAACATACCGGCTACAACGAATGCGATCGGAGTGCCCTTCATAGCTGCAGGCACATCGGCAAAGTCGAGTTTTTCACGAGCGCTGGCCATGAGGATCAACGCCAAAGCAAAACCGATACCGGAACCGACGGCAAAGACAATGTTTTCAATAAAGTTGTAATTGTTCGTTACACTCAATACGGGGACGGACAAAACGATACAGTTCGTAGCGATAAGCATGAGGTAAATCCCCCACATGTTATACAACGTAGGCGATTCCTTCTTGATGATAATTTCCAACAACTGTACGAAGCTGGCTATCAAGACAACGAATGTAATAGTCCGCAAGAACGTAAGGTCGAGCGGTACGAGGACAAAGTTATATACCAACCAAGCCAAAATGGTGCTCAGCGTAATAACGGAAGTTACGGCGAAACCCATGCCGATAGAAGCATTAAGGTTCTTAGAAACGCCGAAGAAAATACACAAGCCCAAGAACTTGGTCAATACGAAGTTGTTAATTAAAACAGCACCGATGAACAGCGTAAAGTATTCACCCATTATGCTTCACTCCCTTCAAGTTCTTTCAGCAAGCGTGCTTTTTCTCGTTTCTGGTTCCAAACTTTGAAACCGGCCATAATAAAACCGATCAACATGAAAGCTCCGGGCGGTAAAGCCATAATCAGAGCCGGTTGATACCAATCTCCGAAAACGGGGATACCGAAGAGCGAACCGTTGCCGAGAATTTCACGAACGAAGGAAATGAGGAACATTGCTACTGTAAAGCCGAATCCCATGCCCATACCGTCGAGGAAAGATACGACAATGCCGTTTTTAGAAGCAACCGATTCGGCACGAGCCAAGATGATTGCGAATACGACAACCAAGTCAAGATATACACCCAACGCCTTATACAAATCGGGAGCAAAGGCTTGGAGGAACAGCTGTACACAAGTAACGATTGTTGCGATACAAGTGATGTATACAGGTACACGAACCTTTTTATTAATCGTCTTACGAATAATTGAAACGACTACGTTGTTACAAGTAATAACGAACCAAACCGTAAGACCCATGGTCAAACCGTTAATAACGCTTGTCGTTACGGCAAGACCGGGGCACAAGCTCAGAGCTAATACGAAGTACGGGTTTTCTTCGATAATGCCTCTACTGAATATTTTCCATAAACTCATGATTAGTGACCCCCTAACTGTGCGGCCTTTTCAACAGCTTCTTTTACGCCGCGAGTAACTGCACGGGAAGAAATGGTTGCACCGGTCATAGCTTGGATAAGGTCCGTCTTGCTCGGGTCTTTAGTAACTTCCAAGTGGTCCAGTTTCTTACCCTTGAACTGGCCGCGGAATTTGGGTTTTGAAGCATTATCGCCCAGGCCCGGAGTTTCGTTATGTTCAAGCATTGTGTAGTCCATAACGGAGCCGTCCAACGAAACAGCCGTCAACAATTTAATGGGACCGCCGTAACCCTTAGGTTCCGTCGGAATAACATAAGCAATCGTTTTGCCGTCTTTTTGGGCAAAATACGTATCTTTTTCACCGGGTACTTCGGCAAACTTTTCCGCATTGGGAACGAGGGCTCTCATGGAGTCCTGTTTCATTTGTTCCGCTTTAACTTTAGCAATCGGGCCGGTTATATAATATACACAGCCGATGATGAGACCGGATACCAAGCAAGTGAGGATAAGATTGAGAGCAATTTTAAAAATGTTGTTTTCCGTTGATTCCGACATCTTATTCAGCCTCCTTTGCCTTGACCTTTACAGAGCCGAAAATTCTCGGTTTTACTGTA
Organism: Megasphaera sp. AF13-6AC; assembly: GCF_027685385.1. Taxonomy (NCBI): domain Bacteria; kingdom Bacillati; phylum Bacillota; class Negativicutes; order Veillonellales; family Veillonellaceae; genus Megasphaera; species Megasphaera sp. AF13-6AC. The sequence continues at coordinate 1,374 of NZ_JAQCUN010000069.1, read as the reverse complement.
AGGTCGATTAAGGGAGTTACGGCATTCATTAAGAGGATGGAGTAACAAACCCCTTCAGGATAACCGCCGAGGAGACGAATCAATACGGTAAGTACGCCTGCACCGACAGCAAAAATCAATTGACCTTTCAAGGTAATCGGGGCCGTTACCATATCAGTGGACATGAAGAAAGCACCGATAATCAAACCGCCGGCCATCATGTGGAAAATAGGATCGCCCGTAAAAAGGCCGCCTGTTGCATGAGCACCTACGGCACCGCCGAAGATCCACATCAAAATGCCGACAGTCGCAATCATAGCAACCGTTGCCTGCCACTTGACATAGCCCTTATACATGAGGAATAAGCCGCCGAGAATCAAAAGCACCGTCGACGTTTCACCCATAGAACCGTTACGGAATCCGAGGAACATGTTT
>NZ_JAQCUN010000069.1:0-950 GCF_027685385.1 Megasphaera sp. AF13-6AC | reverse complement strand
ATCCGAGGAACATGTTTTGATACATGGTCATGGGGTCATTGTTGAAGAGTTGAAGCAAAGCATCATAACCGCTCTGTTTCAGCACGTTCAACGGAGTAGCACCGGCTACGCCGTCAATAACACTGCCGTTCACCTGTGTCCACGTCGTCATAGCTACAGGCCATGAAACCATAAGCCCTGCACGGCCTACGTGTGCGGGGTTAAACAGGTTGTAGCCCAAACCGCCCATAGCTTGTTTACAAACTACGATGGCAATAAAGGATCCGACAATGCACATCCACCACGGTAAGATCGGTGAACAGCACATTGCCAACAAAAGACCGGTAATAACGGCACTGCCGTCATTAATCGTAATTTTCTTATGCATGAACTTTTCCCAAGCCCATTCAAAGAAAACGGCCGATACGATAGATACTATAATATTAAGTAGTGCATTAAATCCGAAGTAATATACACCGAAAGCTGCGGCCGGTACAAGCGTTGCCACAACAGTCCACATAATTTTGGGGATGGATTCGTTACAACGGACATGCGGTGAGGAGGACACAGTAAGAACTACTTCTTGTGCACTCTTTTCCATAATTTATCCCTTCTTCCATTAAAGACTTAGCCTATTTGGCTTCCGCTTTCGCTTTAGCAGCTTGTTGCTGTGCTTTTACCTGAGCTTTGGCATTTCTGATGTACTGAACAATATTGCGTTTAGCAGGACATACATATACGCAACTGCCGCATTCAACGCAGTTCATAACACCGTATTCCATGCATTTATCCCATGCTTCGCAATGAGACAAAATACTGAGCTGACTGGGAATCAAACCCATAGGACAAGCATCTACACAACGACCGCAACGAATGCAGGGATCTTCGACACCTACCTGACACTTTTCAGGAGACAGTGCCAAAATTCCGGATACGCCCTTAGCAACAGATACGTCAAGTTGGAATTGTGC
>NZ_JAQCUN010000068.1:0-7063 GCF_027685385.1 Megasphaera sp. AF13-6AC | reverse complement strand
ACGTCTTGTAGGGGAATTGGCAAAGCGCCAGGCTATTTCCAATCCTGAAAATACGGTAGCTTCTATTAAACGTCACATGGGTGAAAGCTATACTGTAAAGATTGAAGGTAAAGATTACACGCCTCAGGAAATTTCGGCTATGATCTTGCAGAAATTAAAAGAAGATGCCGAATCGTATTTGGGCGAAAAGGTGACGCAGGCTGTTATTACAGTTCCGGCTTATTTCTCCGACAGTCAACGACAAGCAACAAAAGACGCTGGTAAGATTGCAGGCCTCGATGTATTGCGTATTATCAACGAACCGACGGCGGCAGCTCTTGCATACGGCCTTGATAAGGGCGGTGAAGGTAAGATCCTCGTATTCGACTTGGGCGGCGGTACATTCGACGTATCTATCCTCGAATTGGGTGACGGTGTCTTTGAAGTTAAGGCAACGAACGGTAATACTCACTTGGGTGGCGATGATTTCGATAACGCCGTTATGAACTGGCTGGTAGAAGAATTTAAGAAACAAACGGGCATCGACCTTTCACAGGATAAGATGGCCGAACAGCGCTTGAAAGATGCGGCTGAAAAAGCAAAAATTGAATTGTCCACTGTTATGTCGACAAACATTAATTTGCCGTTCATTACAGCAGATGCCAGCGGTCCGAAACACTTGGATCTTACGCTGACGCGGGCTAAATTCAATGAATTGACGGCAGACCTCGTACACGCTACGATGGAACCGACTCGCCAAGCTATTAAAGATTCGGGTCTTTCCATCGATGAAATTGATAAAATTATCCTCGTCGGCGGTTCCAGCCGTATTCCGGCTGTTCAGGAAGCTATTAAAAATATTCTCGGAAAAGACCCGGATAAGGGCATTAACCCCGATGAATGCGTAGCTATCGGTGCGGCTATTCAAGCAGGAGTTCTCGTAGGCGATGTTAAGGATGTATTGCTTCTCGATGTTACTCCCTTGTCTCTCGGTATTGAAACTATGGGCGGTATCTTCACGAAGATTATTGAACGCAACACGACCATCCCGACGGAAGGCAAACAAATCTTCTCGACAGCTATGGATAACCAGCCGTCCGTTGATGTTCATGTCTTGCAGGGCGAACGTGAAATGGCCGCAGACAACAAGACGTTGGGCCGTTTCGAATTATCCGGTATTCCTGCGGCTCCCCGTGGAGTACCTCGCATCGAAGTTGCCTTCAACATCGATGCTAACGGCATTGTCAATGTATCGGCAAAGGACCTCGGCACAGGTAAGGAACAGAAAATTACCATTACGTCTTCGTCCGGTCTCGACCAGAGTGAAATCGACCGCATGGTAAAAGAAGCGGCTGCTCATGAAGCGGAAGATAAGAAGCGTAAAGAAGGTATTGAAGCTAAGAATAATGCCGATTCCCTCGTATATCAGGCTGAAAAGACGCTGAAGGAAGTCGGTGATAAAGCCGATCAGGCTAAGGTCTCGGAAGTTAAAGATAAGATTGCCGCTTTGAAAGAAGCACTTAAGAGCGAAGATACGGAACAGATTAAAGCCGCATCTGAAGCATTGACGAAACCGCTTTATGATTTAACCGGCGATATGTATAAGCAGGCTGAAGCACAACAACAGGCTCAGCAGTCATCCGGTCAGGAACAGGCACAGGAATCGACGAGTGCCGGTGATGACAATGTAGTCGATGCGGATTACCAAGTCGTAGATGATGATAAGAAATAAGAAGTAAGAAAAGGGGCAGCTCGGAATGAGTAAAAAGGATTATTATGAATTGCTCGGTGTATCGAAAGATGCGAGCGAGGCTGATATAAAAAAGGCGTTCCGAAAACTGGCCATAAAATATCATCCTGATAAAAACCGGGATAACCCGGAAGAAGCGGAAAAAAAGTTTAAAGAAATCAATGAAGCATACAGTGTTCTTTCCGATAAGGACAAACGAGCACAGTATGATCAGTTCGGACCCGACGCCTTCCAAAACGGAGGCGCCGGTGCCGGCGGTTTCGGCGGCTTTGGAGGCTTCGGTCAGGGCGGTTTCGGCCAAGGCGGATTCCAGGGTGACTTCAGCGGATTCGGTGATATTTTCGACTCCTTTTTCGGCGGCGGTCGGGCACAACGACAGAACGGACCCGAACGAGGTGCCGATTTACGATATGACTTAGACATTACTTTTAAGCAAGCCGTTTTCGGTGATGAAACGGAAATCCAGATACCGAAGGATGACACATGTGACCATTGTCACGGTAACGGTGCCGAACCGGGAAGTAAGGTGGATACTTGTCCTGAATGTCACGGTACGGGGCAACAAAGGGTCGTACAAAATACTCCCTTCGGGCAGATGGTCAATGTTCGTACGTGCTCTCATTGTGGCGGTACAGGTAAGATTATTGAAAAGAAATGCAAGAAGTGCCACGGAACGGGTACGATTCGTGTGCGTAAAAAGATTAAAGTCAAGATTCCCGCAGGCATCGATGACGGTCAACGATTGCGCATAGCCGGTGAAGGTGAACCGGGAGTGCGCGGTGGCGGTCGCGGTGACTTGTATGTATACATTTTCGTGCGTAAAGATCCGAACTTTGTTCGTCGCGGTAACGACATTATTTCGCAGCAGACCGTCAGCTTTACTCAGGCCGCACTGGGTGCGACTATTCGTGTAGAGACTATGGACGGTAAAATTGACTTGAAAATCCCTGCAGGAACACAGACCGGAACCTTGTTCCGTATTAAGGGCAAGGGAGTTCCCGTTCTCGGGTCCAAGGATCGTCGCGGCGATCATCATGTTCAGGTCAATGTTGTCGTGCCGAAACGCCTCAACTCGGAACAGAAACGGTTGCTTAAAGAATTCGGCATAGCCGGTGGAGAAGATTGGCTTGTTGAAGATGAAAGTAAGGGTAAAAAAGAAAAAAATAAAAAAGAAGGAATCTGGGACAGGTTGACGAAAATAGTCCGTAACAGATGTATCGGATACAGTCAATTTGCAGCCGGAATGTAGGTCTTACAGGCTGCGGACAACGAGTTTGTTCGCAGCCTTTTTGTCGTATAAAGGAGAGGTGTATATGGAGTGGACGGAAATAGGATTACACGTACCGGTTGAAAGTGCCGACAGTGTTTCATCCCTCATTTGGGAATCCCTGGTGAATGTATCCGTAACAGAAGGCGAAACGGATGAAAAGGGCATGAAATCTCTGACTGTATATACGGAAGCCGAGGGACAACGTGTGGCTGAAGAAATTCGTCGACTCTTAGATTCTTTGTGGCAGGAACATACATGGCAAGACTATGATTTGACCGTTCGGCAAGGTGAGGGAACGGACTGGTTATATGCATGGCAGGAGTTCTTTCATCCTAAAAAAGTATCAGCACGTTTTTGGGCGGCACCGGTAGGAGAGTCCGTGTCGGTCCGAGAAGGTGAGGAAGTTATTCGTATCGATCCGGGAGCTTCCTTCGGCAGCGGATTTCATGAAACAACTTGCATGTGTATTCGTTTCCTGGAAGACTTTGTTAAACAGGGACAAGTCGTATACGATGTCGGTACGGGTACCGGTATTCTGGCTATTGTAGCTGCCAAGTGCGGAGCTTCTACGGTGCGGGCCGGTGATTACGATGAGCAGGCTGTAGAACAGGCTCGACTGAATATAAAATTAAATGCTGCAGATGCCTGTACGACTTTGGTTGTCAGTGACCTGTTAGAACAAATGGCGCCTCGAGGAGAAAAGGCTGATCTTATTGTAGGAAACCTGGTTACGGACCTGATTCTTCGTTTGTTGCCGAATTTAAAAGATTACTTAAAAGAAGGCGGTCTGTTCATTACGAGCGGTATTATTGATGAACGCGTAGGAGAAGTCAGAAACTATGCTGAAAGATACGGTTTTTCCGTTGAACGGAAAGCATTTGAAAACGGTTGGTATGCCCTAGTGTTAAGGAGTATATAATGCGTAAATTATTTACAGATTTTCCTATAGAAGGGGAATTCTATTTATCCCCCGAGGACTCTCGCCATGTTGTTCGCGTATTGCGTCACGTTACGGGAGATGTTCTTACCGTATCGGACGGTACGGGGATTGCCTATACTTGTCTTATTGCAGATACGGCCGGTGAAAGGGTCTTGATGCGGCCGTTGAAGAAGATTGTACCTGAAGATAAAACAGAGCGACAGGAGCTGATTTTAGCTGCCGCTTTGTTGAAAAATGATCGTTTCGACTGGTTGGTTCAAAAGGCTACGGAGTTGGGGGTAGACCGCGTCGTTCCTATACAAATGAAACACTGTGTAGTAAAATTAGATGAAAAACGTCGTAAAGAACGTTGTGTAAGATGGCAGAAAATAGCTCTCGAGGCGGCAAAGCAATGCGGTCGTACTCGAGTCCCTTCCGTTGATGAAGTGAGGACTTTAAAAGAACTTATACAAGAATACGACCGGTACTTTTTCTTTATCCCTTACGAAGGGGAAGAAAAAGCGGCACGGATTGCCGTTGAGCGGGCGGCCGGGGAAGATACTGTGATCTGTATCGGTCCGGAAGGCGGATACGCTCCGGAAGAAATAGAAGAGCTTACGTCATCTTGCGAACAATATGCCGTCGTATCTCTCGGCAAAAGAATTATGAGAGCAGAAACGGCGGCTTTGGCGGCTTGTTCCGTCATTATGTATGAAAGAGGATTTGTTTAATGCCGACTATTGCTTTTACTACTCTGGGATGCAGGGTGAACCAATATGATACGGACAGTATGCGCGGTCTTTTTGCCGCCGCAGGTTATGAAGAGGCGGATTTTAGCGGTCCGGCCGATGTATACGTTATCAACACTTGTTCCGTCACCCATGTAGGTGAAAAAAAGTCGCGTCAAATTATACGTCGTGCCAAACGAAATAATGCTGACGGCCTTGTTATTGTCACGGGTTGTTATGCTCAGTTATCTCCCAATGTATTATCAGCCATTCCCGGCGTGGATGCCGTTATCGGGACGAACGAACGAAAGCGCATCGTTCAAGTTGTCGAATCGTTACGTAACGAACGAAGCGGACGAACCGTCCGGGCGGTACATGACATTATGGGAAGAGATGAGTTCGAAGAAATCCCTCTTTATCCGTCGGCAGTAGAACATACGCGGGCAGATTTAAAAATTCAGGAAGGGTGCAATAATTTCTGTGCCTATTGTATTATCCCTTACACTCGCGGTAGTCTGAAATCCCGGCAACCCGATGCGATTATTGAAGAGGCGAAGCGACTGTCTGCGGCAGGTTTTAAGGAAATCGTTTTGACAGGTATCCATTTAGGGGCCTACGGCATGGATTTGCCCGACAGGCCTACACTGGCACTCGTACTTAAAAGGCTCTTGGCGGAAACGGATGTTGCCCGTATTCGTATGGGTTCTATCGAGTCCGTGGAAATCGGTGACGATTTGGTAGAGGCTATCAACTCTTCTTCCAGAATTTGTCCTCATTTACACTTACCCATGCAATCGGGGTCCGATGAGATTCTTAAGAGCATGAAGAGGCACTATACAAAAGAAGAGTATATACTCCTTATCGAAGACTTGCATAGAAAGATTAAAGATCTTACAGTATCAACCGATTTAATACTGGGATTTCCCGGCGAAACGGACGAGTTGTTTGACGAAACAATGGATACTTTGAAACGACTAAAGTTTTCCCATATTCATGCTTTTCCCTATTCGCCGCGGGAAGGAACTCCGGCAGCGCAAATGGAGAATCAGGTAAGCAGTGACGTAAAGAAAAAGCGTGTCGAAACGGTAAATACCTTATCCAAAAAGCAGAAGGAAGAGATTCTCGACGGCATGATCGGTAAGACCGTTCACGTTCTTATTGAAGAAGTAAAAGGGACGACAGTTGAAGGATTTTCGGAACAGTACGAACGTATACGTGCGGAAGTTCCGACCGCTTATACGAGCGGTCGTATTATAAAGATACTCCTGACGGGCCGTGACGGTACGATTTTGACGGGAGTAGAGAAGGAGGATGTATGATGGAAGATTGTATTTTTTGTAAAATTACGGCGGGTGAAATACCGAGCAAAAAAGTGTATGAAGATGAAGATTTTTACGCCTTTGAAGATATTGCTCCCGTAGCGCCTGTACACGTATTGGTTATTCCCAAGAAACATGTTAAAAGTATTGCGGCTCTTACACAGGATGATGCGGCTGTGGCAGGGCGTATGCTCTTTGCCATTCAAAAAGTGGCAGCCTCCTTGGGCCTTGCTGAAGACGGGTATCGCGTAGTTTTCAATACGGGAGAAAAAGCGGGCCAAACGGTACACCACATGCACGCTCATATTTTGGGCGGTAAAGAGATGGCATGGCCCGGAGTATAAATATGACGAAGAAGAAAAAAAGGATAACAGTTACCTTTAACTCGTCCGCTTTGATTCGTATTGCAGCAGTAGCCGCCTTGGCCGTCATTATCGCCTGGCTGGCTGTAAAGGGATTATAAGCAATCGGATGAATCTCAATGAGGTTCATCCGATTTTTTATGTATTTTTAAGAAAGAGTTTAAGTAATTTCACAGAAAGAGCGGCTATACTGAAACCATGAGGTGATAAGGTGACGGATTACAAACGGTTCGGCTATAAGGGTGAAGATCTGGCTGCCGATTTTTTGCGTCATAAAGGGTACGATATTGTGGCTGTCAATTATACGACCTCTTTCGGAGAAATCGATATTGTAGCCAGGTATAAGGGGACCACGATTTTTGTGGAAGTAAAATCACGACGATCCGAACGGTTCGGCGTACCGGCGGAAGCGGTTCATTACAGAAAACGCAAAAAAATTGTTAAGACGGCGCAATGCTGGCTTCAACAGTATAAGGAGAACGACCGTCCTTGCCGCTTTGATGTCATCGAAATCCTAAAAACGAAACCCTCTTATGATATAAGACATATTACACATGCTTTTATAATGGAGTGTTGATTCATGTTTTCACGTATATACGGGGCCGTCCTATTCGGATTGAACGGTTGTTTAATTACAGTAGAAACAGATATAGCTAACGGATTACCGTCTTTTGATATTGTAGGTTTGGCTACTGTAGCTGTTAAAGAAGCAAAGGAAAGAGTAAGAACAGCCGTC
>NZ_JAQCUN010000067.1:0-7101 GCF_027685385.1 Megasphaera sp. AF13-6AC | reverse complement strand
CGGGGCGGAGCCGGAAATTATGGCCAAAGCGGCTAAGGTTGCACAAGAGTACGGTGCCGATATCATAGATATCAATATGGGCTGCCCTGTACGAAAGGTTGTTCAGAACGGCGAAGGATCGGCTCTGATGAAGAATCTTCCTCTGGCGGAAAAAGTAGTGAGTGCCGTTGTTAAGGCCGTGTCGGTCCCCGTTACCGTAAAAATGCGTACCGGTTGGGATGACATCGAATTCGTTGCACCCGAGTTGGCCCGTCGATGTGAAGCGGCAGGGGCAGCGGCTCTTGCTGTTCACGGACGAACGCGGGAGCAATTTTACAGCGGTCGTGCGGACTTGGAAAAAATTGCCGCTGTCGTCAAAGCCGTGTCTATTCCTGTTATAGGTAACGGTGATATTACGGATGGTCCTTCGTGTGCTCACATGTTTGAGGAAACGGGTTGTACTGCCGTCATGATCGGACGTGGCGCTCAAGGAAATCCGTGGATTTTTGAGGAAGTTCGTGATTATCTGTCCGGAAGAACTGTACAAAAGCCGTCGGCGGCAGACCGTTATGCAGTGCTTTTAGAACATTTTGAAAGTCTTATTCGCTTTAAAGGTGCTCATATTGCTCTTAGAGAAATGCGTTCTCATGCCTCCTGGTATACCAAGGGTCTTTTCGGCTCAGCGGCATTGCGTGAGCGAATTAACCGAACCTCAACGGTTGAAGAGTTTAGACAGGTCATCTCCGAGGTGGCAAAATGCACGGTGTAAAGGTGAGCTTTTACATGCCTTTGTTTGACATTGACGATAGGGAAGAATATAATTAAATGTACTTGCGTACTTGTTAATTTACTCAGGAATAGAGTCCGACAGGACTGCTATTCCTGTTTGCAATCTATGGGCAAAAGGAGCATTCATATTCATGTCTAACGAAACACTGATTACAGCCGACGGGCTCGAAAAACTGAAAAAAGAATTGAACGAACTTAAATCGGTTCGTCGTATCGCCGTTTCTCAACGAATTAAAGAAGCAATCGCTTTAGGTGACTTGAGCGAAAACTCCGAATACGATGATGCCAAAAATGAACAGGCGTTTATTGAAGGCCGCATTGTTGAATTGGAAAATAAAATCAGAACAGCCAAAATTATTGAAGAATCAACTGATGATGTAGCCAAAGTTCGTCTGGGCTCCAAGGTGATTTTAGAAGATGCGGAAACGAAAGAACGCTTTGAATATACCGTCGTGGGTACAGCCGAAGCAGATCCGTTCAACAACCGAATCTCTAATGAAAGCCCTGTGGGAGCTGCTATTTTGGGTCAAAATGTGGATAAAGAAAATCCCGTTATCGTATCTGTAAAGGCTCCGGCCGGTGAAGTACAATATAAGATTTTGCCCTTTGAAGGCTAGAGTCGAGGAGGATAAGTATGTCTGACCAAGAAAAAAAAGCAGTACCGCATATTGAAGAAGAAAAATTAAATGACCAAATGGTGATTCGCCGCGAAAAGATGCAACAGTTTGCAGATGCCGGCGTATATCCTTTCGGTCAAAAATATAATTGGACCCATCATGCACAAGACATTAAAGACCGTGCGGAAGTGTTAGAAAAGGACGGCACGACGGTCAGTCTGGCAGGGCGACTCATGGCTTTGCGCCGCCACGGCAAAACTGCTTTTTGTGTCTTGCGCGATATAAGCGGTGAAGTACAGTTATACTTTCGTAAAGACGTAGTCGGTGAAGCTTCATACGAGCTTTTTAAACTTCTCGATATCGGGGATATTGTCGGTGTTGAAGGGGATGTTTTTACAACGCATACGGGGGAAACAACGGTGCGCGTAGTTACTTGGACGCTCTTGTCCAAGTCTCTGCGTCCTTTGCCGGAAAAGTTTCACGGCCTGACAGATAAGGAAACAAGATATCGTCAACGTTATCTGGATCTTATTGTCAATCCGGAAGTCAAAAACACCTTTATTATGCGTTCCCGTATTATTAAAGGCATTCGCGAGTATCTGGATGCACGTAATTTCTTGGAAGTGGAAACGCCCATGTTGCATAATATTGCCGGCGGTGCGGCGGCTCGTCCCTTTGTAACACACCACAACGCTTTGGATATGGATATTTTCCTGCGTATTGCTCCGGAGTTGCATTTAAAGAGATTGCTTGTAGGCGGCTTAGAACGTGTTTATGAAATGAACCGCTGCTTCCGCAATGAAGGGATTGACACACGACATAATCCGGAATTTACTACTGTTGAACTGTACCAGGCCTTCGGTGATTTGGAAGATGTTATTCGCATTACGGAAGAACTCGTATCTGAATTAGCTCTGAAATTGTACGGCACAACGAAAATTACGTACATTGATAAAGAAATAGAATTGGCGGCTCCGTGGAATCGCATGACCATGATTGAAGCGGTGGAAAAATACACGGGAAAAGACTTCTCTAAGGTTGAGACCGTCGAAGAAGCTCGTAAAATTGCCGATGAACTCCATGTTGAATACGGAGAATACGACGGAATCGGCAAGATTATTAATGCTTGCTTTGAAGACTATGTTGAAGAAAACCTTATTCAGCCGACCGTGATTACGGGGCATCCTTTGGAAATTTCGCCCCTTACGAAACAAGATGCGTCCAATCCTTTGTTGACCCATCGATTCGAAGCCTTTATTTATGGCCGTGAATTGGCTAACGGGTTCTCTGAATTGAATGATCCTCTCGATCAGCGGGATCGCTTTATTAAACAAATGGAAGAACGAGCTCACGGCGATGACGAAGCCCACCAAATGGACGAAGATTACTGCCGTGCACTTGAATACGGTATGCCTCCTGCCGGCGGTTTAGGTATCGGCATCGACAGATTGGTCATGTTCCTTACAAACAGTCCGTCGATTCGTGACGTGCTCTTGTTCCCCTTGAGTCGTCCCGAACAGAAATAATATGCCCGGCACCTTCTGAATTGTCTCAGGAGGTGCTTTTTACATACGAAAAGGAGATATTATGAAAAGATTTTACTCCTTACTTGCCGCTTTGTGCATGCTTATGTCCCTGCCGGTTGCAGCTTCAGCGGCAGATAATGTAAAGTCGGAAAAAATACCTGTTCGCCTTTTAAGTGATGTAGATGCGAAAGAGTCAAAAACTACAAAGGCAGAGCAGGAAAAGGAAACAAATTACAAAGTAAAGGCCTTGGAAGACGCTTTAAAAAACGGAGATTTACCGGTATATGAAACAAGACCGTATGAGAAGGCCGCTTTGCCGGAAGGAATAGAAGCGGTTCCGCTGAGTCCTTTGAAAGACGGAGCGTTTGCCGTCGGCAAGCTGCATAAGGGAACCGGTCTTGAAGAAGTATTGAAAATATACGGTTATCCGCAAAAGAGAACGGAAACGACGCATTTATTGAAGCTGACTTATGAAAAAGAAGACTTGGCTATGCGCGTTATCTTGAGAAAGCCTGTGGCACCGGCTTTAAAAGAAAACAATATTGATAAAAATCGTATACAGACAGGTGTAGAGTCTGTATATTTAACGAAGGGCGACTCCGTTATTATAGGTGACGATTTGACAATCGGAACACCTGTGGAAATTCTGATTCGCCGCTTCGGTCGTCCCGACCGGTTGTTGCGAGACACGGATGCCAATGTATATTATTTCGTGTACTCTTCTCTGTCCGAATGGGAAGATTTAGTTTTTGCCGTCGGTGACAGGAAGATTCGCCGTGTTGCCATGATGCCTGCAAGGCCTCCGTATACGGTGCGTCAAAAAGGTGTAAACGTCGGTACAGGCCTAACTAAAGAAGATTTTACGCTCATGGGCTTTCAGCCGGGAAGTAATTTTTCGCGAGATAAATATAATATGTGGCAGACCGTTATTAAAAGAGGGAAAACCGAATTTTGGCTCTATGGTGATTACGGAGTGGAATCGGACGGAATCGGTAAGGTGCAGCAAGTATTTCTTCTTTCCAACTCGGCGTATACGAGCAGAGGCATTACCTTAGGCTATCATGTATCGACCTTATTGGCTGCCTATGGAGTACCGAATCGCATTATTGCCGGTCCTGACGGCGAGGATTCTGTAGATGCATACTACTATGACAGTCCCTATGACAGAGAGACATCTCTGGTATTTACGGTGCAGCATGAGAAGCATTATATAAATGATATAATTCTTACGAATAAGCCTATTAAAGACATTCAGGATTCGCTGGGAAGATACGGATTGAAAGAAAGAAAGGCTATCGCAAAAGAATATACCTAAGGTCTTTACTTGAAGAGATACAATCAAGTATAATGAAACCAATCAAATACTAGCAAACGAAGGTGATTTTCATGGTTACAGATGCAGAAGTCTTAAAGCGGTGGAAGTACATTGCACAGGAAGATGAAAAGTTGCTGATTCTCATCGGCGGCCCCGGTTCCGGTAAAAGCCGGATTATTCGAGATTTAACTTATCAGGAAGGATGGAAGGTCTGCGAAGCCCGAGAGTTGTTTGATGACGAATTCTTGGAAATTCCCCGTGCCGATCGTCCGGAAAAGGCCATTGACCTTATTGCCAACGCTATCCGGCGGTTAAATGCTCGCGTTGTCATGATTGATAATGTCGGCTTCCTCTTTGCACCTATTCTGAACTTAAATCCCGTTGCAATGCTCAAAGAACTGAGCCGCGAATGCCCGATTATTGTAAGTTGGAGAGGTAAGCTCGAAGGTAATACACTCTACTTTGAACACAACGGCGATCCTAAGTATGCAAAATTTATTGTAGAAAATCCTAATCATGTTATTTCACTTGACTGACATATAAAAGCAATGCCCTTGGGCATTGCTTTTTTTTTATCCGCCCCTGTGATATAATGAGCGACGTGTTAATTATGTCAGACAGTAAGGAGTAGATTATGAGCGATTATATGATAGCCGTCATACTCGGCATTGTCGAAGGGTTTACGGAATTCCTGCCCGTTTCTTCTACGGGGCACATGATACTCGTCGGTGATTGGCTTGGTTTTGACGGTCCCAGAGCGAGCGTTTTTGAAGTTTTTATCCAATTAGGTGCGATTTTATCGGTTCTTTTCATTTATAAAGAAAAGTTCATTTACATGTTGCAGCAGTATAAATGCGTGCATCTTTTGAAGAGAGAAAATTGGTTTCGACGTGATACGGGATTGACGTTGGCACATGTTGCCGTCGGCATTGTACCGGTCATGCTTGTCGGATTTTTTGCACACCATGCTATCAAGACCTACCTCTTTTCTCCTTTTACGGTTATTATAGGCCTTATTGTCGGCGGTCTCTTTATGTTGGCTGCTGAACGAGCAAGGATACCCGTAGTTTGTGATGATGTGGAAAAACTGACAATTGTACAGGCCTTTTTAGTAGGTGCTTTTCAAATGTTGGCTCTTTGGCCGGGATTTTCTCGCTCCGGCTCAACATTGGGGGGAGGCCTCCTGTTGGGTATCAGTCGGAAAGCTGCGGCCGATTATTCCTTTATTATTGCCGTTCCCGTTATGATTGTCGCTTGCTTTTATGATTTATTAAAAAGTCTGTCTTATTTAGGCGGTAGTGACTTGGCCATGATTGCCATCGGTTTTGTAACGGCCTTCGTCGTCGCTTATATTTCCGTCCTTTGGTTCTTGAAATTTCTCAATAAATCTACATTGGCTTCCTTTGCATACTATCGCTTTGTAGTAGCAGTCGTTGCCTTTATCCATTTTATTTTGTAAATATAAAAAGAAGCGGTTACATGTTTAACATGTAACCGCTTTTGTGTTGCTTAGGCATGGCCACCTGAGAGGGAATAAAAATCATGCATGATATTTTGTATAAATGACTGGGGATTGGCTGAATCAGGCAAGTCGCGAACGATACTTTGCAGTAAGTTGGTAAACATCAAGTTAATACCTTGAGAATAGACCAGATAATAATACGTGACCTCTTCAGGAGCCCCGATAATAAGCGGTGCCAGTTGGTCGTTACTGGTAAAGGCAAGGTCGTAAAAAGAGAGGATATCTTCTTTGAACCGGCCTAAGTCCAATTTGTGAGAAGCATAATCTTCAGAAAAGGCGATGCCTATTTGAGCCAGATGTTCAGGAATTTCACTCAAACTGTCCGGAGCCTCTAATTCATGGTCTTCCATAACATGAATGAGTGTGTGCAAAGCTCCCGTGACGGATTCACAAAAGAAGTTAAAAGTAAACAGGCCTTCCGAACCTGTCGGATTTTCGTATATGTATGATTCTGACATAATATAACCTCCTACAATATTTTTCTCTAGTGTATCACATAAAACAAAAATTTGAGTACCGTTCTATAATATGATACCATTGAAAGGAAATGCATGTTGTAGGGTCCTATACGGAGGAGAGTATGGCTAAGGGGAAAAAAATAAAATTACAAAAACGTTCAACACCGCTTACACGTACAAGAGAAGGACTGTCCTTACCTGAAGGAGCGGGGAACAGCGGGTATATAGGTTTTCAAAACGCACAGGACTTGAAAGAAAAATATTTTGTGCGTACCGGACGTGTGGGCAGAATGCCTTTTGCTTTGCGTATGTTCGTTCTTTTTGTAGCCCAATTTATGTTTACCTTTATTTTGTACAATCGTATTGTAGAAGGAATTATTTTGGGTCAGCTATGGATTTGTGCACTCTTCGGTATTTTATTGATCCTTTTTACCGTGCCTACAGTCATGTCGCAAATATCTCTCGGTATCAGACGGTGTCATGATACGGGGCGAAGCGGTGCCTATTTTATCTTTCCGTATATTTGTTATTGCGGCGGTTTTGTGTTCCCTATTTTGGGTTTTCACGGAGCGACTACCATGGCATGGGTTGCGGCATTCATCTTATATGTCGTTCTGGCACTTATGAAGAGTGCACCGGACGGACGATAATACGGTAGCGACTCCATGGTGAGTATAGCTATACACAAGTGAGGCTGGAAATATGTCCATTCCTATGATAAAAACCGAAAAATTAAGTCATACGTACGAAGATGAAAACGGAGACCTTGTTTACGCTGTTAAAGATGTATCTCTGACAGTAGAAGAAGGGGAATTTGTAGCTGTTATCGGTACAAACGGATCGGGGAAATCGACGTTGGCAAAACATTTCAATGCGTTATTGTTGCCTACAAGCG
>NZ_JAQCUN010000066.1:0-7321 GCF_027685385.1 Megasphaera sp. AF13-6AC | reverse complement strand
CATAGCAACCAGGATTACGAGCCAAATAACCGTAGAAATAATACCGATGCGCGTATTCGGATGGAAGAGTGCCGAAATCAGGACAATGGCGAAAAATGCCATTGTAAAGTAGTTGGAGTACGGTGCAAACGGCATTTTATAACGGACTGTCTTATAGCCTTCAGGGCCGAGCTTTTTGCGGAAACTCAGCTGGCAACAAATGATCATAATCCACGTAACCATGCAGGCAAAGGCACTGACGGACGTAATAATTTCAAATACCGACGCCGGCAGGAAGTAATTGAGAACTACTCCGATAAGCATAAATACGACGGATACTCCCAAGGCCTTATAAGGTACCTTGTTCGAGCTGACTGCTGAGAACATTTTCGGAGCCTTTCCTTGTAACGACAGGTTATATAACATACGCCCCGTACTGTAAATACCGGAATTGCATGACGACAAGGCCGCCGTAATAACAACAAAGTTAATAACATGCCCTGCTGCGGTAATACCCAGCTTTTCAAAAACCATAACGAAGGGACTGCCTTGATGTCCCAACTGATCCCACGGATAGATGGACATAATAATCAATAAAGCCAGTACATAGAACAAAAGAATTCGATAAAGAACCTTGTCGATAGCCGCCGACAAATTCTTTTCAGGATCTGCCGCTTCGCCGGCTGTAACTCCGATAATTTCAATACCCACATAGGCAAAAAGAACCATCAGCATCGTGTCGAATACGCCGCCGATACCGTGGGGTAAGAAACCTCCGTGTTCAGTAAGGTTCGAAATACCTACAGGAATACCGTCGTTACCGAGGCCGAAGACAATCATCCCCACACCCGTAAGGATGAGGAAAATAATGGTGACAACCTTGATTAAGGCAAACCAGAATTCGAATTCACCGTAAGCCTTAACGGAAAACAGATTAGCACACGTCATTAGTCCTAAGGCAACCAGACACGAAATCCATTGCGGCAAATCGGGTAACCAAAGATGAACATAAACGCCGACGGCCGTAATTTCGGCCATGCAGGTAACGACCCATACATACCAATAATTCCAGCCTGAAACGTATCCCGCCAAAGGGCTTAAAAACTGATACGCATGGGCACTGAAAGACCCCGATACGGGATATTCTACCGTTAATTCACCCAAGGCTCTCATAACAAAGAAAATGGCAATGCCGGCAATAATATATGCCAGGACGACACCGGGGCCGGCTTTTTCAATAGCCGATGCGGATCCGAGAAACAGCCCTACACCGATAGCTCCACCCAGTGCAATAAGCTGAATGTGGCGTTCCTCGAGACTGCGATTCAAATCCTCGTGAATGACTTGCGTTTTCTCTTCACTCATCTTGCTTCAACTCCTTTTCACATTTTGATTAAATGCTACCGGTAACAGGCGGGTCGTTATAAAATGAATACATTCAGACTATTACCGTTTTATATATTAATTATACTGAAAGCAAATAAATCAGTCCAATTTACTGTATTATGAATTCATTATATTTTTATGCAAATAATAGGTTTTACGTTATATGTTTATACGACCTTTAGTGAAAATACAGGTATTACCTTTTACTTTTAACAAGTGTACATTTTCACTATTATTCTTTTTCTCGCATTTTTATGTATAATATCACTCGTTTTATAAATTATGTTAATAAAAACGCATGAGTCCGTATTGCCCCTTGCATTTTTTGTATCATATTCTTTCATTTTATTTTATATTTTCGTACAAAAAAGGCTGTTGAATTATTCTTCAACAGCCTTTTTGTCTATTCATTTTTTGGCCTGCCTATTTCAAAAATAACTTAACAATAACGAGCAACCGTCTTTCTGAAAGCTCCCAGTTTGGCATACATATTCTTACCCGGGCAAAGAGTATCATTTAAATCTTTATGTCCCAAAATAGTCTCCGGTCCCGGCTTAATTCCGTATGTTTTACAAATATAAGCCATCAGAAGAACCCCCGACGATAAGGCTGCCCCGGTGGGAACGGCCCGCTCATAATCACCGACAAAGCAAATACCTACCGTATTATGGTTATGGTCATAGCAATGAGCTCCCACAGAGTTCATGGGACGCCCCCTTTCAACCGTACCGTCTTTGTGAATTACATAATGATAGCCTATTCCGGCCCATTTATTGGCCAAGTGCCACTCATGAATTTTCGATGCCGGAATTTCCTGATCCGTTCCGCCTACATGGTGAATCACAATGGCATCCGTTCGCGAACGGCGTACGAGCGGTTCGGAAAATTTAAAATGTGTCTCTTTAACAGTCAGCTTCGCAGGTTTTCCCTCCCCTTGGACGGAAAGCGGTATGCCCGTAACGGCAACAGCCAATGCTGAAAACACGGAGCGACGCAAAAACTCTCTTCTATTCATATTGTATATATTAACCCTTCTCGTATCGGTAACTTTATAACCAAGTTTCAAATATAACCTTCACCGGGGCTATTATACACTCTTTTTTTTTAATACTGCAAGCTAAAAAAACCCTTTGTTAAGCCATTTGGAAGATGTTGTATATAATTTTTTTCCATCTACAGGATAACGGATAATGATTTTCCTTAATGTATTTTCTTATCATATAATCATATATTTCGTATCTTCTACCCGTTTACGGCAAAAAGAAAAGAGCAGATGCGCCGCTTTCGGCATCTCCGCTCTTTCAAGCAGTTGTTTGCTAACTCCGTGCCGTATTTTTTAAACGATATACCAAATGCGAGTCCAGACTTCCTGTTAGAGGAAAGAGGTACATCAAGTCCGCTTCTCTTATGTATAAAACATCGCTACGAACAACCCCTTGAGCCTGTCCCCGTTCTGTCGATAAAGTACCGGTCTTACCGTTCCATACAAGAGGTGAATCGACGGCATCGGCCAAGACCTGTGCCGGTAAATAAATGACTCCTCCCTTACCCAAGGCTCGTCGCGATAGCTTTTTTCCGTCCAAAACCAAGTCATAGGCCTTGGCTACATACGTAGGACTCCCGTCGGAAGCGGCAATTTTTGCCTGGATATGCTCTATATCTTCAAAGGTATCAACACCGTACCCGGCCAGCGCTTTCTTTACATCTCCGACCGTCAGGTATTGTCTTGAATATCCGTCCGGATAAATGTAATAAGATACGGTATGATCCGGATCCGCATTAATGACAATACGGTCATACATAATGTCTACTGCCGTCCCCACATGAATCCGGCTGTACAAATCCTCTACGTCTTGCTCACGCATACGGACGCAACCGTTTGATACGTACCCGCCTACTGACTCGGGGCTATTGGTTCCGTGAATACCGTATGTTCCCGAAAACCCTATCCAACGATACCCCAAGGGATTTCCCGGTCCGGAAGCAATGCGATTTTCCGTATCTTCCGGATCAATCCATTCAGGATTCACTTCCTTTGTTTCCACTCTATAATATCCCGACGGAGTAGGCGTGCTCGCCTTCCCGACTCCCACCGGATACATGGCAGCCTTTTCCTTACCGCGATATAAGGTCAAGATACGGCTGGCCGTATTGACCAAAATTCGGTCCGTCAGATCCTTCTTTTCAGGCGGTTCGTATACGGCCTCACTATCACTATGATCTCCCACTGCTTCCGTGCCCTTCTCAACGCTTATCATACCCGTTTTTTGTATCGTAACCACAGGCTTATCGTTATTTTTTATGACTTCATCCCGAGCTGCAACGACACCGGTAAACATTGACAGAGTCACCAATACGACGGCTGCTTTTCCGACTTTCTCCATCTCTTTACTCCCATATCTACATATAGATTATCTACTTTCTTTATATACTATATAGTATACTCAAAAAAGGTTGCGAAACCAATAGGTTGATGATGACCTTCATTAAATCTTCTTTCCCCTCAAATAAAGCAAATTGCTCTAAAATATTTTCTTTTCGTTGTAAATGTAACGGACGATTCTCAATATTGGCGATATACTAATATCCGTAACAGGAAAGAAATGCCCTATTTGGCAAGCTATTACAACAAGAAGGTGTTTATTATGCCGTATATCAAAAATATCCCTCATGAAGAAGTCGTATCTTTGGCAGAATCGGTCCAAACAGTGCCCGGACAGGTTGTTAGCCGCACGTTAGCACAAAACGATGCCGTCAGTCTGACAGTTTTCGCTTTTTCCAAAGGCGAAGAAATCGGCACTCATGATTCGACGGGTGATGCCTTGGTTACAGTTATTGACGGAGTCGGTCGCTTTGTCGTCGACGGTAAGAGCTACACCCTAAAGCAAGGGCAATCCCTCGTTATGCCGGCTAAAAAGCCCCATTCCGTTCATGCCGAAGAAGACTTCAAAATGGTTTTAACTGTGGTCTTCCCGCAGTAGTATTTTTTATTTAAGACAGGAGGATACAACTTATGGATCAGAAAATGTTTTGCTTTCAATGTGAACAAACTGCAGGCGGCAAAGGCTGTACAGGCGGTGCCGGTGTTTGCGGCAAGTCTTCGGCCGTTGCTAATTTACAAGATGAATTAACAGGCGCCTTAATCGGCTTGGCCCGTGCCTGTCAGACGGCTGCTCCGACAGCTTATACGCATCGTGTCGTTTTGGAAGGTCTCTTCACAACCATTACGAACGTTAACTTCAACGAAGAAACCATGCATACTATGATTGACAAGGTGAACGCTGAAAAAGCAGCCTTACTCAGCAATGAAGAAGGCGCTTTAGACAAGATTCGCAAGCTTTTCGGCTCGTCCAGCGACGCAGACCGTGCCGCAGCCAACTTCGAAATGAAAAAAGTTTGGGACGCTGATGAAGATATTCGTTCCTTGAAATCTCTCATTCTCTTCGGCATGCGCGGTATGGCAGCTTATGCTTATCATGCACTCATGCTCGGCCAGCATGACGATTCCGTCGATGCATTCTTCCTCAAAGGCCTTCGTTCCTTAGGCGAAGACTTGAAAATGGAAGAACTCCTCCCCATCGTTTTGGAAACAGGCACGGCGAACTTGACGTGCATGGAAATGCTCGATCGTGCCAACACGACGACTTACGGTACGCCTGTTCCTACAGAAGTTCCTCTGACTATCGAAAAAGGCCCGTTCATCGTCGTTACGGGCCACGACTTGAAAGACCTCGAACTCCTCTTAAAACAGACGGAAGGCAAAGGCGTCAACATTTATACACACGGTGAAATGTTGCCGGCTCACGGCTATCCCGAACTGAAAAAATACAAGCATCTTAAGGGCAATTTCGGTACGGCTTGGCAAAATCAACAAAAGGAATTTGCCGACGTTCCCGCAGCTTTCCTCTTCACGACGAACTGCCTTATGCCCGTTCGCCCCTCCTATGCGGATCGCGTATTCACAACGGAAGTCGTTTCTTATCCGGAACTCGTTCACATTGACGACAACAAGGACTTCACTCCCGTA
The DNA here is from genome assembly GCF_027685385.1 of Megasphaera sp. AF13-6AC. Lineage (NCBI taxonomy): Bacteria > Bacillati > Bacillota > Negativicutes > Veillonellales > Veillonellaceae > Megasphaera > Megasphaera sp. AF13-6AC. Next base: position 1,929 of record NZ_JAQCUN010000066.1, on the reverse strand, counting down.
ATCGAAAAAGCCATCGAATTGGGCGGCTATAAAGAAGATCACGAAATGACCGGTATCAACGGCGGTAAGACCGTTATGACAGGCTTCGGTCACGGTACGGTTCTCGGCGTTGCCGATAAGGTTATCGACGCAGTCAAAGCCGGTGCGATTAAGCACTTCTTCCTCGTCGGCGGTTGCGACGGTGCTCGTCCGGGACGTAACTACTACACGGACTTTGTTAAACAGACACCTGCCGATACGGTTATCCTCACCTTGGCTTGCGGCAAATACCGCTTCAACGACTTGGATCTCGGTACCATCGGCGGCTTACCCCGTATCATGGATATGGGACAATGTAACGATGCTTACAGTGCTATCAAAGTGGCAATCGCCCTTTCCGAAGCTTTCGGTTGCGGCGTAAACGAACTTCCGTTAACGCTCGTACTGTCCTGGTACGAACAGAAGGCTGTCTGCATCCTCTTGACCCTCTTGGCTCTGGGGCTTAAGAACTTCTACCTCGGACCTACGCTTCCCGCATTCGTATCGCCCAACGTATTGAGCTATCTCGTAGAAAACTTCAATATTCATCCTACGAGTACTCCCGAAGCCGACTTAAAAGCCATCTTAGGCTAATCGGTTCGAACTATCATATAATATAAACGGCATGGCATACTTTTCTGAAGTATGCCATGCCGTTTCTTTAATGTTCTTTTTATTATTCTCAAAAACATCTTGTAAATGAGAAAGCAATCTGTTATATTATATGAAATCAATTGAATAAATGTCTATCGTTGTATGGTGTAACACACGAAGGAGCTTGTCTTATGCAACTTTCAGAAGAAACGGCAAAACGGAATCGGGCCATTACGTTTGCCGGCTTAAAAGGAATCGGCGGCAACGCCGTTCTCGTGACCCTCAAGATTATAATCGGCCTGTCGGCCAATTCAATTGCTATCATTCTCGACGCGGTTAACAATCTGACAGATATTTTATCATCTGTATTAACTATAATAGGCACGAAACTGGCAGGCAAGCGCGCAGATAAAGAACATCCCTTTGGCCACGGACGTATCGAATATATTACGACCATGGTAATTGCCTTTATTATTTTATCTGCCGGTATTTTGGCCTTGAAAGAATCGGTAGAACGAATCTTACACCCCAGCTTGTCTACCTTTCTGGTTCGTGACCTGATTATCATCATCTTCGCCATTGCGGTGAAGATTACCATGGGACTTTACTTCCGCCACCAAGGAACTCAATGGCGTTCTTCCGCACTGTCCGCTGCCGGCATCGATTCCCTGTATGATGCGATACTGACCTTTGTGACTTTAATTTCATCCTTGCTTGTCTATTGTTTTTCCATCGACATCCAGGGCTACGTCGGTGCCGCTATCGGTTTGATGATTATCAGGGCCGGTGCAGGTATCGTCCACGATATGTACAACCATCTGCTTGGCGTGCGTACAGACCCTACCTTGGTTCGACGCATTAAAGAACGAATCGCCTCATATCCCCAGGTAGGCGGCGTATACGATCTTGTTTTAAACAGCTACGGCCCTGAAGAAACTATCGGTTCCGTACATATTTCCGTTCCCGATACATTGACGGCCGCCGAAATCCACCCCCTGGGCAAACATATAGGTATAGACATATACAATGAATTCGGTATCGCTTTAACGACGGGAATTTATGCTGAAAACACCGGCAATTCAAAAGCTCTGGAAATAAAAAGTGAGCTCGATAAAATACTCAGCCTGTATCCGCATGTTGTCCAAGTCCATGCCTTCTACGTTCAGGAAGAGGAAAAAACGATTTATTACGACATTATCTTCGACTTTGATGAGCCCGATCCGGTAGGTACGCTTAAATCGATTAAAGCCGATTTGGCGGAATCGGCGGCAACGCCGTTCTCGTGACCCTCAAGATTATAATCGGCCTGTCGGCCAA
>NZ_JAQCUN010000065.1:254-7357 GCF_027685385.1 Megasphaera sp. AF13-6AC | reverse complement strand
AGTACCTGATAATTTGAGCCCCGATTCACCTGCGACGGCTCGTGTTGTCATTCGCGGTGAACGGACAGACTTCGGCTTGAATACGAATACGTCTAAAAACGGTACGGCTGTAGGGGCGGGAGCTAAAGCTAAGGGTAACTATGCGGCGGCATTCGGCAATAAAGCGGCTGTTAAGGCGGAAGACGGATTATCCTTGGGCCATGGAGCCTCCGTTACGGCAGATAACAGTGTAGCACTCGGGGCGGGCAGTATTGCCGATACGGTTAATACCGTATCTGTCGGCAGTGACAAGGGGGTTCGTAAGATAACCCATGTTGCCGACGGAACCGTAGCCTTCGGTTCGAACGATGTCGTAACGGGCAATCAGTTATATGCGTTGACACAGCAAGTTGCGGAATTGCGAAAAGAAAATGAAGCATTAAGACAAGCTCTTGAAGTTTTAAAAAACGGAAAATAAATTATATAAGGGAAAAAACCTCCTTATCGGATAACCGATTGGGAGGTTTTTTTCCATAAAAGCATTCATCAATTTTTTTGAACTATTTGAATTTTTTTAGTCAAAATGAGTCAAAGAACTTGTCTATAATTCCTTTTTCGACTACGTATAATAAAGGTACATAGTATATCTTCGTCAGTTAGGGAGTGAATAGATTATGAAACAAGTAAAAGTAATTACGGCTCAGGAAGCGGCTCTTCTAGTTAAGGATAATGATGTTGTCGCATCAAACGGGTTTGTCGGCTCTGTTCAACCGGAAGCATTGACAAGTGCTTTAGAAGCTCGTTTTCTTGAAACGGGAGCTCCTAGGGATTTGACCCTTATTTATGCTGCGTCTCAAGGTAATTCGGACGGCCGCGGCGGGGATCATTTTGCCCATGAAGGAATGTTGAAAAAAGCGATTCTCGGACACTGGAATGCTGTAACGGCTTTGCAGAAACTGGTTAATGCTAACAAGATTCAAGCCTATAATCTGCCGCAGGGAACATTGGCACAGTATTTCCGCGATGTAGCGGCACACCGTGTAGGAACGATTACTCATGTAGGCTTGGAAACCTTTGCGGATCCGCGCGTGTCCGGCGGTCGACTGAATGATGTGACTACGGAAGATTTTGTTAAGGTTATTCAAATTGACGGCAAAGATCAACTGTTTTATCCGCGCATGGATATTAACGTAGCTTTAATTCGCGGGACCTATGCCGATGAATGGGGTAATGTGGTTCTTACTAAGGAAATCGCACCTCTTGATGCTACCTCGATTGCTCAGGCAGCACATAACAGCGGCGGTATGGTTATCGTCCAAGTTGAAAAAATTGTTAAAGGCGGCATGCTGGATCCGAAACTTGTCAAAGTTCCCGGCATTTATGTTGATTACGTTGTTGAAGCACCTGAAACGAAATTCTGTGAACAAACCTTTGATTGTGAGTACAATGCGGCTCTTACAGGAGAATTGACAGTGCCTTTGCACGCCTTGGCTCCCGTACCTTTGAATGCAAAGAAGATCATTGCTCGTCGTGCCTCTCTTTTACTTCTGGATTTGTCCAGTGAAGCTATTATCAACTTGGGTATCGGCATTCCTGAATTTATCGCATCCGTAGCCAATGAAGAAGGAATCGGAGACAGCTTGACTATGACTGTAGAAGCCGGAGCGGTCGGCGGAGTACCTTTAGGTGGAGTTCGCTTCGGAGCTTCTGTCAATGCGGAAGCTATTTTAGACCAATCCAGTCAGTTCGACTTCTATGACGGCGGCGGGCTGGATCTCGCCTGCCTCGGTTTGGCCGAATGTGACGGTATAGGTAATATCAATGTTTCCAAGTTCGGTCCGCGTATTGCCGGTTGCGGCGGTTTCGTCAACATTACACAAAATACGCAAAATGTTGTTTTCTGCGGTACCTTTACTACCGGCAAGCTGAAGGAAGAAATAAAAGACGGAAAACTTACGATTATACAAGAAGGCTCGGTTCGTAAGTTTGTACCGAGTGTAGACCATATTACTTTCAGTGGTGATTATGCACGTAAACAAGGTCAACATGTTTATTACATTACGGAACGTGCCGTTTTTGAAATGAAAGAAGACGGTATTCATTTGACGGAAATTGCACCGGGCATCGACCTTCAAAAAGATGTCCTTGATCAGATGGGATTTACGCCTATAATGAAAGATGTAAAAATAATGCCCGAGTTTATTTTCAAAGATGAATTGATGGGCTTAAAAGAAATGAAAGCCAATCGATAATTAAAGTAAAAGAACGCTTCCGGTCGGAAGCGTTCTTTTACTTTATACATAATGTTCGTTCAATGAGAGGCTTAATACGCTCATAAATTGTCAATAATTCGTCTATTTTGTACTGCCGGTATAAAGGTAATTCTTTTAAAGAACGGAAATAGTTAAGGACAATTGTATGAAGACGTCGGTCTGTAATTAAGTAGAACGGACTGGCCTGGTTGTGAATATACCTCTTATTCTTTTTCATAAATCCCGTCTTATAGTTGGAGTAAAAAGAAAGGTTCTCTCCTTTGTAACTTTTTCCTAAGCCAAGGGTTGAAAGTACGCCCATAATAATATGAGGGTTTTCCTGCATAGTAGACAGGACTGTTTGAATATGTTCCTTGCGTTCTTCCGGTGTTAATGAATATTCTACATCGGTTAGATAAATGTATCCGTTTTCCAAATACCGCATGAGGGACGAGGTAGGAATAATAAATTCGATTTCAGCATTATTCACGATTTCCTCCCACGTCACACATAGACGCTGAATAGACTGTTGTTGCTCCGGGGAACTGAGCTCGCGAATACTTTCGAAGACATCGTGAGGCAAGAGAAAGTCAAAGCCGTTTGTTAAATGGAAAAAGAATCGACTATTTGCATAAAAAGCCGTGCGGTAACCGGTATTATCCATTCCCAGAGAATCGGAAAGAGCTGTAAGCGGTCTTTTGGTCAGATCACTGAAATTGAAATTTTCGTAAATATCTCGGACAGTTGCCTCGTCAGAAATATGAGAACACATCATAAAGGAACCGGTTTTGGATAAAGCATATTGAATGACAAAACTATCCTTCATAATAAGCAAGTTGGAACGTTCGATATCCTTGATATCATAAAAAATAAAGTTAATATCAAGCAGTCGGTTTAAGGTCGCATAAACATGTTCAAAAAGGCGACAGTCGTTGTCTAACCTGTCTAAATCAAGGCCGACTCGAACTGTCAGGCTCTTTTGTTGCAACGGAAGATCATTGAAAAAATTCCAAAAACCGGCTTGATACAAGGTACAAAAGTCGTCAAAGACAAGGAGCTCCGTTTCTCCCGATTTTGTGGACACCTCTTTATGAATCAAGTCGGACAAGAATGACTTGGTATTATGTGTCCCCGTTAATACTTGTAATGAGGCAGCCGGCTTTCCGTCTTTTGTTTTTGTCGGATGTGTTTGGTGAATGCTGGCCCTATAGGCGGCACATAAATGCTGTGTAATGGCAAACTCCAAATCCGTTGTATCTTCAGGCAAGGCAAATGTTTTTATAAATCGTTTTTCGCGGTTATTTTCTTTGATGAGACGAGTGAAATATCGGCCCAAATCTTCGTTTATTTGTTCTATGTAACGAGAAGACGGAAGCTTAGTCCCGTTGCTCCACTTATTGACATAAGATATGTCATAACCGACCACTTCAGCAATAGAAACAAACTTTGCTTGCGTAAAAGTAAGTAACTTCTTCAGTGTTTCTGCATAGTTTTCTTGGCCCATGAGGCACATCCTCTCTCCGGCACATATATTTCTATTCGCCCATATTGTGATTATTATAACATATTTGCTTGGTTATCGTAATAAAATATGGTGAAAATGCATAATTTGCAACATATTTATGAACGATAAGTCCATGGAAGTCAAAAGGGTGCGAGAAAGTGCAAAACTTTCCTGTTTTAGTCAATGATGCGAAAAGCTATACTGACCGTAACATATCAAACGATATGCAATAGCGGTTAAACTTCATAGAATTTTCGGTTATTAATGAGGGAGGTTGCATGGTTATGAAGTACAATAACATTGAATTTACAAAGGAAGACGGTATCGGTATTTTGAAAATTAATCGTCCGAAAGCTCTGAATGCTTTAAATACGGAAACGGTTACTGAACTGAACCAGTGCGTAGGCGAAATTGAAAACGATGCGGAAGTAAAAGTCCTGATTATTACAGGCGGCGGTGAAAAGTCTTTTGTTGCCGGTGCGGATATTGTTGAAATGTCCACTAAGAATGCGGTAGAAGGCCGGTTCTTCGGTAAGATTGCACAAGATGCGTTTACGCGTATCGAAAACCTTCCTCAGCCTGTTATTGCGGCTGTTAACGGATACGCTCTCGGCGGCGGATGTGAATTGGCATGTGCCTGCGATTTCCGTTATGCGGCTGAAACGGCTAAATTCGGACAGCCTGAAGTCGGCCTCGGTATTACCCCCGGTTTCGGCGGTACACAGCGTCTGCCTCGTGTCGTCGGCCGCGGTTATGGGAAGGAGCTCATTTTTACGGCTAATATGATTGATGCTCAAGAAGCGTATCGCATCGGCTTGGTAAACAAGGTTGTTCCCCAAGAAGAACTCATGGAAGCTGTTATGAAGACGGCTAAGAAAATTGCATCCAATGCTAAAATAGCCGTTCAACTTTCTAAAGCGGCTATTAATCACGGTATTAATTGCGACGTCATTACGGGCATTGCTTATGAAGATGAAGTTTTCGGCCTTTGCTTCTCCACGGAAGATCAAAAAGAAGGTATGGCTGCTTTTGTAGAAAAGCGTAAGGCTAAATTTACGGATAAATAGTAAGCATTTAAAATATTAAAAATAAAGGTACACGGGAGGAAACACACCATGGATTTTAAATTGACGGAAATGCAGTTGGATATTACCAACTTGGCAAAAGATTTTGCTGAAAAACGTTTGTTACCTACAGTAAAGGAACGTGACGAAAAAGAAACCTTTGATCGGTCTATTCTCGATGAAATGGGTCAATTGGGTCTGCTCGGCATTCCTTGGAGTGAAGAAGAAGGCGGTGTCGGTGCCGACTTCCTCAGTTTGGCTGTAGCTTGCGAAGAAATTGCTAAAGTAGATCCGTCCATCGCTTTGAGCTTTGAAGTACATACCATGCTTTGTTCCTGGCCTATTTGGAAATTCGGTACGGAAGAACAAAAGGAAAAGTTTTTAAAACCCTTGGCGGAAGGGACGGCACTCGGTGCCTTCGGATTGACAGAACCCAATGCGGGCACGGATGCACTGAACGGTAGCACGACAGCCGTGAAAAATGAAGACGGTTCCTATACGTTGAACGGTTCCAAGGTATTTAACACGAACGGCGGAGAAGCCGAAGTTACAGTGGTTTTCGCAGCAACGGATAAGTCCAAGGGTGCTAAAGGCATGAGCGCTTTCATCGTAGAAAAAGGGATGGAAGGCTTTACTTACGGTAAAGAAGAAGTAAAAATGGGTATTCGTGCATCTGTACAACGGGAACTTGTCTTCCAGAACGTGCGGATTCCGGCAGAGAATCTTTTGGGAAAAGAAGGGGACGGCTTTAAGATTGCCATGATGACTTTGGACGGCGGACGCGTAGGTGTCGGTGCACAGGCCTTGGGAATTGCGGAAGGCGCTTATAATGAAGCCGTTAAATATGCTAAAGAACGGGTACAGTTCGGTAAACCCATTGCGACAAAACAGGCCATTGCGTTTATGTTGGCTGATATGAAGATAAAAATTGAAACGGCCAGATTGGCAGTGTATAAGGCTGCATGGAAGATGGGACAACCTGATGTGAAGTCCTACTCTATGGATGCGTCTATTGCTAAAAAATATGCATCCGATATTGCTATGCAAGTGACAACGGATGCGGTTCAAGTATTCGGCGGCTATGGATTTACGAGAGAGTATCCGGTTGAACGGTATATGCGTGATGCCAAGATAACGCAGATTTATGAAGGTACCAACCAGGTACAGCAGATGATTATTTCCGGATCCATTCTGCAATAATCACTGCACATCAGCCTGTAAAGCATTTTTTAACAACCTCTTTTTTAAAACAGACGGGAGAAGGCTTGTACAAGCCTTCTCCTGTTTGTTTTTCTTTAGAGTTTAGGTGAGCCGACTGTACAAGGAGAGTATTTTAAGTTGTGATTTAAAGAACTAAGTATCGGTCAAAAAATATAGCTTTCTATTCGGCACATCTTATAGACATTTCGCATTAATGTAAAAAACGGCATAAATACGCTGTGAAATTCATGAATTCCATAAAGTCAAATTTTGGCTAAACTATGGTATTTTATTCACAAATAAAATCTTTATAATGAAGCCATAAGATACAGGATGATTCAAATGGCCGTAATGATTAAAAGAAAAGGAGAGTATGTATATGGAAATTGTGGCTATTATTCTTAGTTTGATTCTCTTAGTAACCTTTGCGTATCGTGGCTTTTCAGTTATTTTGTTTGCACCGATTTTTGCGTTATTCGCAGCGGCCGTATCAGGCCTTCCCGTGTTGCCCGGGTACACGGAGTTATTTATGGTTAAAGCCGTAATGTATATCAAATCTTTCTTCCCCATTTTCCTTTTAGGCGCCGTTTTCGGCAAAGTGATGGAAGAAACCGGCATGGCTCGCAGTATTGCCATGGAAACTATTAAAGTTATCGGTAAAGAACGGGCTATCTTTGCAGTAGTATTCGCATGTATGATTCTTTGCTACGGCGGTATCTCTATGTTTGTCTGTGCTTTTGCAGTATATCCTTTCGCCGCGGCACTTTTTAGAGAAGCGGAAATTCCGAAACGCTTAATTCCCGCCTGCTTTGTTGCCGGAGTTTTTACGGCAACGATGGACTGCTATCCCGGTTCACCTCAAATCCAAAATATCATCCCTACCATTTATCTGGGAACGACGACCTTTGCGGCCCCTATTTTGGGTATTATTTGCGGCACCTTGTTAATCGTCCTTTGCTTTATTTATCTTGAATGGCGGCGTAAACACATGAAAAAGGCCGGTGAAGGCTACGGCCATCATACGGTTAACGAAACGGAAATTGATCCGAATGCGCCTTTGCCGCCGTGGACCCTGTCTCTTGTACCGCTTATCGTTGTCTTGGC
>NZ_JAQCUN010000065.1:0-244 GCF_027685385.1 Megasphaera sp. AF13-6AC | reverse complement strand
TGCCGCCGTGGACCCTGTCTCTTGTACCGCTTATCGTTGTCTTGGCGATTAACTTCTATTTTTCCGTTATGTTCGACTGGCATGATGCATTAATAGAACCCTTCAGAGCTATGAACCTACCCTTAGTAGCTAAGAATGTTCATAATGTAATCGCTATTTGGGCTTTGGTCATAGGCCTTTTAGTAGCCATCATTATTGCCTGTGTTACGGGCAGAAAGTTTATGTCCAAGAATACAAGTATTAA
>NZ_JAQCUN010000064.1:7171-7630 GCF_027685385.1 Megasphaera sp. AF13-6AC | reverse complement strand
GTATCAAGGTGATGACTTTGATAACTACAGGGAAGTCCGTTATAAGGTGACTTATTATCCCGAAAGTTGCGTTTTCATACAGACTGAGCGCATCGACGATACTTACTGATATAAAACATCTTCATGTTTATATAAATTTAAAAATACAAAGGAGAATATCATGATTTCACCCTTCGACACACATCCCGCTATTTTCAATCGAAAAGACGGCTCCGTCTTAACAATCAGCCGTAACGGCGTACTTTGTAAGGATAAAAACGGCAAGGTCACTTGTGACGTCGACTTTGACGACGTGAACGGACTTCATTGTTCAGGCTATTTAAGCTCAAACAATAACTATCAGATTATCTTCAGAGGTACGGACTGGAAAAATTTAACTGAAGTGGATACGGACTGCGAAAGCCGTGACGATTGCCATAATATTTTTGAAACCAAGGCCCTTATAGCAGCCTTTCTTCG